>JAYUFG010000502.1:0-24663 GCA_043738845.1 Planctomycetaceae bacterium | reverse complement strand
GAGCGGCTTGCCCCCAGTGCCCGCATCACCGCAATCTCATGTTGGCGTTCGTTCATCGAATTATAGATGCTGACCAGAATCCCGATGCCCGACACGATGACGACCATGACCGACATCACGAACAGGACCGCCATCATCGGATTGATAAACTTATTGAACAGATCGGCAATTTCGAGAATCGGTTGCACACAACGGCCGACGGACCCTTTGTTGATGACGGATTTGAGTTGGTCCGGTGCCCAGGGCAAGCCGTCCACAATCGCAGAGCGGAGCAAAATCGCGGTGACTTCACGGCGGCTTTCGGGCAATGGTTTTCGCTTCACCGCTTCCTTTTTTTCCCCTTCCTTTTTTTCGCTGTGCGGTGCATCCGAATTATCGGAGGTGTCGCTGGACATTTTTGCTGCGGCGTCTTTGGCCTCTTCGCCCGCATGACCTTCGAGCAGAAAGAACCCTTCCATGTTGATGTACAGTCCCTTGTCGATGGCGGAGCCGCGTGGTTCGAGAATCCCGACGACGGTGAATTCGTCGGCGTGGGCATGGCCCCCTTCAACTCCGTGCGAGGCTTTGAACTTGCTGCCGATTTTCAATCCGGTCTGTTGAGCGGCGAACGATCCGACGACGGCTCCGAAGAAGTCGTCTTGTGTGAAGCACTTTCCTTCGGCGAATGTATAATGAACATTGAACGGCTTGGCGACATCTTCGAACATTTGCGGCGTGGTTCCGACGACGCGGAACTCTTGGTAATAATCGCCCATGCAGACAGGAATGGCCGCATCGACATATTCGGAGTACAGCCCGTCCCGATCTTGCCGTTGTTCTTTCTTGAGAAACTCTTTGTAAAAGGAGTAGGGGACGTTTTCGACCGGCTTGCTGAGGTGATAAACGGTATTGAGGACGAGTTGCAGATCGCCCCCTTTAGCACCGACGAGCAAATTGTAGGAGAGTGAGCGGCCAGTGCGAAAATTTTGGGAAATAATCGACGAAGCCGCCAGGACAGCGACGACCAACATCACGCCGAGGGCCATTGAGATCGCGGTCAACGACGAGGCCAAGGCCCTTTGTTGAATGCTGCGCCACGCTATTTTCCAGAGACTCATATTTGTTTTGACCAAATGTTCGGTGTTTTGCAGTTCGCTGAACGGCATCGGTTCAGCGACAAAATTAAATCGCCACATCTACTCATTCATGCGCTGGTCGTTTATTCTACAGTCTCGGCCAGTGTCCTTATAGTCATCGCATTTTAACAAAATGTCTCGGTTGCGGAAAAGTCCCGGAAGAGAGCATTGTAGGTCGGTGCCTGTGGACTGACTCCTTCCAAATTCGCGACTCGACTTTTTTTCTGGTGAAACATGAAAAACGTTTTCTGTGAACGGCGGTTTTCCCTTTTGTCAGGCCATAGGCCTGACCTACAGATGTTATCGACCGTGTTCGCAATCCTTGTGGTTTTTACGTCCGAAAACGTAATCGCAGGCGACTTGCCAAAACTCAAGGTGTCGGCGGACAAAAAAGGTTTCGTCACCGACCCGCAAAACACTCCGTTCGTTGCGTGGGGAGTCAATTACGACCGCGATGTCAAAGGGCGTTTACTTGAAGACTATTGGGAAACGGAATGGCCAACCGTTGAAGCCCATTTTGCCCAAATTAAAAAACTGGGTGCCAACGTCATTCGCGTCCACTTGCAAGTTGGCAAGTTTCTCGATGGTCCTGACAAGCCGAATGAAAAGTCGTTGGACCAGTTGAGCAGGTTAATCAAGCTCGCCGAAGAGCAGCAACTTTATCTTAATCTGACGGGCCTCGGTTGCTACCACAAAGCCGATGTGCCCGCTTGGTACGACAAACTGAACGAAACAGAACGCTGGAACGCGCAGGCAAATTTCTGGACTGCGGTCGCTCAGCGGTCGATGAAGAGTCCGGCGATATTTTGCTATGACCTAATGAACGAGCCGATTGTTCCCGGTGGTCGTCGCGAAGATGGCGATTGGCTCGGTCCCGCCTTTGGTGACAAGCATTTTGTACAATTCATTACGCTCGATCAGGCCAACCGTCCCCGTCATGAGATTGCGGCCGCTTGGATACACCATCTTTCGACGGCAATTCGTCAAGTGGATCGCGTGCATTTGATTACGGTGGGCTTGGTCGATTGGAGCCTCGACCGGCCAGGTCTGAGTTCGGGATTCATTCCCAGCAAGATCGCCGACGACTTGGACTTTCTGTGCGTTCACCTGTATCCCGAAAAAGACAAGCAACAGGAGGCGTTACTGACTCTGGCTGGATTTTGCATCGGCAAGCCAGTAGTGATCGAAGAAACATTTCCGCTGAAATGCTCGCCCGCCGAACTCGACGCATTTATCGCGGCCTCTCGCCCACCAGCGGCCGGGTGGTTCAGTTTCTATTGGGGCAATGACCGGGACGAACTCCGCCGCTCGAAAGCAACCTCGGACGCGGTTATTTTGCAATGGTTGGATTTATTCGAGCTTCGGGCGAAGAAGTGGGTGAAATGAGGGTGAACGGCGAATTCGGATGACGATGCTTCCGTTGCTTAGCCGTCGCGTCCACGCGGCAGTGACTTGCAAACGTATTCCGGTCGTGGACGACCGGGCTAAGCGAAGCTCCATGGACAACCCACTTCACACTGGCTCGTTCGGGATCGCGACCCACTTTCGTTCGGCGTGCGATTGCAGGACGGAATCGGCAACGGTTTGCGCCCGCAGACCGTCGTAAAAACTCGGCACCGCTTGGCGGCCTTCGACAATTGCGGAGACGAACTCCCACATGAGATCGTAACGAAACACGGTCGCAGGTTTCCCCTCGTGTGGGTCGCGAGGACTGTCGGCCGGTTTCAAAAACTCGTCGGGGACCGTCACCGGTGCGAGATCCTGACCGGTCTTGCCGACCAAAATCGTGTTCGGCTCATGCAGCTGATAGACGGCCGAACCTTCTGACCCGTTGATTTCGGCCCACTCATGGCCGAATCCGCCCCGATTGTAACCTTTGGCCAGTGTGGTCCCTTCCCACACGCCGGTCGCACCCGATTGAAACTCGCCGATCAAACTCGACCAGTCGTCAACATTCGATGGAGCGCACGTTTTACCATCGACCGTTTGGGTTCGTGGAGCAAAGCGGGCGACCGCCCCGCAAATCGTTGCCAAAGGTCCGAGTAAATCGACGGCGAAGTCGAGCCGGTGGATGGTCATATCGAAGAGGTCGCCTGCACCCGCTTTGTCTTGATACTGTCGCCAACCCCAACTTGTCTCCGGCCAGTCGAGAAAACGCTGGCTACGAAAATGTCGCGGCTCGCCGAGAGAACCACTTTTGAGCAAATGTCGCAGATACTTCATCGACGGGGCAAAGCGGTACGTAAACGCCGTCATGTGAACGACCTTGTTGTCGCGGGCCTCATGATACATTTGGCGAACTTCGCCCGCAGTCAAACCGAGCGGTTTTTCACACATAATGTGCTTGCCATTTTTGGCGGCCTCGACGGCAATCGACAGGTGGGTGAAATTCGGCGTTGCGATGATGACCGCATCAATGTCTGGATCGCGGCAGATAACATTCGGATCGGTCGAGGCTTTGCTCACGCCCCATTCGGTCTTGCGTTTTTCGAGCAGCTTCGGATCGGCATCGCAAACGGCGACGAGTTCCGCCCGCCGGTCGAGCCGTATGCCGGGAACGTGATGATAGTCGCTGACCGCGCCAGCCCCAATAATTGCAATCCGGACGGGTCGAGAAGTTTTTTGATTCGCCATAAGTAAATTAAATGGTCGTTAGGTGGGCCGGAAAGAAGACTAGAAACTGAGCCTATCAAGGTACGGATTTTCCCCGTCGTTCACAAGGGATCGAGGCACCGAATCGTTGCGTTCGCCGGAAGCCTTTCGGTCCTACTTGGGTTTGCTATTTCCGATAGCCATGCTCCTGAAACCAAGACCACGCATCGCGGAGGCTTTCTTCGATGGGCCGCGAATGATAGCCGAGTTCGTGGTGTGCCCGGTCACTCCGATAAAAATGACTGACACTGCTCATGGCAATTGCGGCGGAATTGATGTCGGACTCGCGGCCGGAAAATTTGGCACGTAGGTTGCCGTAGGTTCCGGCGATCCACCGCATTCGGGGATCGGCTCTCATCCAGGGTCTTCGTTTGTTCGCGACCTTCGCGATGATGGACCACAGATCGAAATAGCTCAAATTTTCACCGCCGAGAATATATCGTCGTCCAGGCTGGCCGCAGTCTAACGCCGCCAAAATTCCGCTCGCCACGTCTCGCACATCGCACACCGAGCAACCGCCGCTGGGAGCAAAGGGCACGAAACGTTGGCCGACCTCGAGCAGCATTCGACCGGACGTTGGTTTCCAATCCCACGGACCGAACATAAAGCCCGGGTTCACGATTGTCGCGTGCAGCCCGCGCTCGACTTGTTCCAGAATGACCTCTTCCGCCGCGACCTTTGAACGCACATAGCCGATGTCGGGCATGTGATTGGAGCCGTTACGTTGCGTCTCTTCATGGGCGGGCGTGCCATTCAGGGGCAAGGCCAAGGCGTTGATTGTAGAAACATGAACGAGCTTGGCACCATACTTCAGCGCGGCGGATGCAATGTTGCGCGTCCCTTCGACATTGCATGCAAGCTGCGGGTCTGTTTGTGTCCAACCAATGTGGACATTCGCGGCGGCATGAATGACACCCTGCATGTCGCGCGACGCGCGGTCGACTGCGTCACTATCGACAACGTCTCCTTCACAAACCTCAACCTGCAAATTAGCAAGTGCGGCGACGTTCGTCGGACTATGCGGATTACGAACCAACACTCGGACGGAATCGCCCCGAACGCAGAGTTGTCGGACCAAATTATTGCCGAGAAAGCCCGTGCCACCGGTCACTAACAATCGCATTGCCACAGCATCCATGCCGAATTCACGTCGGTCGAAAGAAGTTGGACTCGTTGAAAGGGAGAAACGGCTAATTCTAGCAGTTGACCCGTGAATCGTCTCTACTGCTTCGTCGGGGTCCGCCGCAGAGGGTGCTTAGTCCGTCGTCGTCAAAACACCGACAATTTGGGTTTGGCGCGCGGAGCATCGCGCGCGAGAACTTTCCTATCGACGCCTTTGTTGATAACGGCGGCTGGCTTCTTCGAGCGTCTTACGCTCCTCCGGCGTGAGGCTGCTTTCGCCCGAGCGGCTGATCTTGGCGAGGATTTCGTCAACCTGTTTTTGCAAATCGGCGGTTTCGGTGCGATCCTTCACCGGTTCGTCCGGCTCGTCATGGACGCGGAATTTAGGTTGGGAACGGAACTTGTTGCGCAAGGCACTCCAGGACCAGCGGCCCGACAGCAGCGAGAACAATGTCCAGCGGGTGCGATAGTAAATGAAGCCGATCAAGGCCCCGCCCAGGTGAACTTCGTAGGCGACGTTGGCCTTTCCTGGGATAGGTTGTTTGTTGAGCGCGCCCATCAAGTCCATGATGATATAAAAGCAACCCAGACCCCAGGCGGGAATCGGCAAGATTCCAAAAAACAGGATCGTGTCTTTGGGAAAATTGAGCGCGTACAATACGATCAAGCCCGAAACGCCGCCAGAGGCCCCAATCGTAGCGGCGTCAACGTGTGGCGAAAACAAGAGCCTTAACACCGTCCCGATGGCACCGCTGAAAATAATCAACGTCAGATATAGTCGCAGAAACTCGCGGCGACCATAGAAATACTCCAATTTCGTTCCGAACATCCAGAGGCCAAACATATTGAACAGGATGTGGGCAAATTTTGTCGTGGAGTGCAGAAATCCAAACGTGAGAAGTTGATACGCCTTCCACGGTTCTCGAAACCATTGCGGATCCAACGCGAAATACTTCTCGATAGCCGAGTTGTGGCGTTCATCCTGTGCCACAAGCTGCAAGATATACACTGCAGCGTTGATGAAAATCAACGTGATGACCATGCTCCGCTCGCTGGAGGAGCGACCCTCGTCGTCGCGGTAATAGTCGCGGTCGTAAATTCCCATAGGGAGCTGGCGGGCGTAAGGATATTGGAAGCGGCGAGACGCCGCTTGTACAAGGGGCATAAACGTCCCATCATCCTAATGTTAGTCCACCGCCGAACGCAACGGTAAATTCAGCCCAGAATCGTGCGTTGTTGAGCTTAGGCGGTTCGCTTTTGCCTCCCGTTTATCAATTCGCATTTCAAAATTTGCTTACCGTGATTCTCGCCCAGCGTTTTTTCCTTACTGCGGTTCGACCCGCTTCTTCTGCGACACGTCGAGAACCTGTTCATAGTCCGTTTTGTAAACCTCGACATCCTCGATGCTCCGTTCGGGCGTGTTGTTGATCGCGCCGAAGACTTCGCCCTCTTTCTGGCACATTTCCTTGATCTTCTTTTTCTGATCGGGCGTGAGCGTCGAGGCAATCGGGGCAAGGCGGTCGAGGACGTAACGATTCACCCATTGCGTGCCGAACTCGTTTTTGAAATATTGGGGAAGCATCGCGATCAGTTCCAAATTCTTTTTTCTGCTTGAGCTTGGCAATATCCTTTTTGAGTTGGGCCACATCGCCCTTGTACTTGTCTGACAGTTTTTGTTCTTCCTTGTCGGTCGCGTACTTGTATTTCATCCGCAACTTGTCGGTTTTTTCGTCTTGGCTTTGCATCTCTTCAACTTTGCTTTTTAGGTCGGGCGCGGTCTCGTCGCACCAAATTTGGCGTACAGGTTCGTGAAACGACCGATGTCGTCGTATTTGGATGCCGCTCGCCTTGAAACGCTCCTGTATCCACAGCCGGGTCATCAACGGAGAACGTTTGCCGCCGCACAATCGACCTTTCAGAAACCGCCCCATTGCCGCAAAGTACCTAGCTTTCATGAGTCGGGCGATTCGTCCCTTTATTTACCATCCACGCAATCCGAGCGAACAAAAAATACGCGCCCCCACCGACTTCCCAAGAAATCACAATTACTATCCAAGTTTTTGAGCACGCTCATAGCACTGCTATCTCCTTCGGGCTTGCTCGATTGGCCCCGCTGCGATACTATTCCGCCCCTCTTCACTACTGGGCGTTCGCCACGGAGTTTATTCACGACTATGGGCCGTGCTGTCTTGATCGCCTCGCTGGTGGCACTGTCGTTCACGACGGGCTGCAATGTTTATTCGCCGCCGCGATTTTGGTCGGACTCGAACGCTCACGCGCCGGGCGACGGAGCCAGTCCGAAGTTGACGACGCCCAATGAGCCAACTGCGGCCAGCGGAACCACAGCACTCGGAAATAGTCCGAGCAATCTGGGTTCGTCCGTCGGAAAAACGCCCGACCCCAAAGCCCTCGCCGAGGTCCTGGCAGAGATTCAAGAGTTGGGCGATCTCGATCACGACACGCAAACGCAGTTGATCAAGGACTTAAGGAACTCCGATCCCGCCTTGTGGCCACAGATGGCCCAAGTTTTCCGGGCTTCGCTCGCCTATCGCAAACAACTGGCCCAGCGCGACCGTAAGACGGAAGAAACGACGAACTCGGTTGCCGTGGGACAACCCACATCCGGCGGGAACGATAAGAACACGTCCGAAAAAGATGCTCGCCAGAATCTAAAACGACCGGCAGTTACCAAACCGAGCGACGATCAAATTGCGATTGCGGAATTGGAACACTTGCCGATTAGCGATCCGCTGTCGACGAATCCGAGCGATCCGCCCGATGGCGATTATCCCCGCACAAATGCCCCCAACGCCCCGACGGTCGAGGACGTGATGTCCGCCCGAGTGAAATCGCCGCGTGGAAAAATGTCGCCGACCAACGAACTGACCGCGCAGAGGATTTCTAATTCACGCATGGACGAAAGCGACAGCGTGTCGCAGGCTTCGTATTCGCAACGGAACGACGGAACGAAAGTCAAAGACTGGAAAGGGAACGTCGGTTTGGCCATTCAATCGCTGGAAGCCGACGCCGGAAAAACAACCGGCGATGAAGAAGCGACACGACAAGCATCGTTGCGGATGTTGTATCTGATCGCGGGTCGGCGCGATGAGGCGTTGAAGCCGATTCCCGGCCTGCCGTCCGCCCAGCAGGACTTCTGGTCGAAGGAATTGTACGGCGTCAACACGCTGCTCGATTCGCAAAAGAATTCGGACGTTGGTCGCCGAGCGGCCGAGGCGAATATCCACCTGCGTGAGGCGTCGGGTCGCTTGGCGGAACTCGCCCCGCTGCAAACCAAAAATCTTCACTTCTGTACCGAAGTTATCAGTTTTGGCGTCTTTAAGAAATTCGACAAGTACGATTTCAAGCCGGGCCAAGAAGTCCTGCTGTACGCGGAAATCGACAATTTCGTGACCGAATCGACGGCCCGCGGTTTTCACACGGCTTTGAAAACGAGCTATCAAATCCTGGACAGTCGCGGCAACCGGGTCGATGAGAAAGAGTTTCCGCTGACGGAGGAGTACTGCCAAAATCCCCGCCGTGATTTCTTCGTCCGCTATTTTATTTACTTGCCGAAGCAAATCTATAACGGCCAATTCACGCTGCAACTTTCCGTTGAGGACATGACCGGCCGCAAGTTCGGCCAGTCGTCGATCGAGTTCAGCGTGAAGGATAAGCAGTAGGTGCAAGAACGCTTCGCCTCGCGGCCAAACATCGGTTGTTGCGCGTGCGGTCGCGATCCATTTACACCCACTTGCCGACTTTCTCGAAGATAAAGTCGAGGGCGGCGACCTGGGCTTGATTGCGACCGTTTGGATTGGCGTTGGCGACAACCCGGCCAAATTTGGACAGGACCGCGTTGACCTTGGAGTTCGAGACTGAAACTTCGCCCTTCTTGGCTTTCACCAGGTTGTTTCCGTCGGCGTCGTAGATTTGAGCAACGTCGCCGGGGTTAGAAGCGTAAGCAAAGACATAGCCAAAGTTATTGGCGACGTTCGCAAAGCCGGTTCCTTGCATCGTGGCGGAAGTTGGCCGGAGCGTGAACAGGTCGTTCCCCTGCGAATCGTACATAAAGGCCGCATCAATCCCACCGCCGCCGTTCGCCGTGATATAAGCGAAACCGTTCACTTCCTCGCGATAACCGGTTCCATACAGCACCGCTTGATTCGGTCGCGAGAGGAGCGTATCGTTGCCCGCACTGCCGGTGAGATTGGCGACGTCCTGACCACCGTTGCCGTTGACAATGTTGTTTTCCGAATTGATCGCATGGGCTTCAAAACCTTGGCCCGTGATATCAACGGAACCTGGTCGGGCGGTGACCGTTTCGTTGCCACTGGTCAACGTGAAGCGAGCCGTGTCGTTACCTGCCCCGCCGTCGAACGTGAATTTGTTCGCGCTACTTTGGGTGAACGAGTATTCGACGCCATTGATTGAAATCTTCTGCGTCGCTCCCGCAGTGAAGACGAACGTGTCGTTGCCGGTGGTCCCGAAGACGGTGACGGACTTGCCGTTTTGCTGCACCAGATTGGTAATACGAGCTTCGACGTCGGCATTCGTTCCGACGAGGCGGACATAAAACACGTCGCCCGCATTGACGTTCAGATCGATCCGTTCGCCATTGCCGCTAGTAACGCCGCGAATGAGATTATGATTCGCGTCGTAGATTTCGAGGCCGACATTTCCGTTAGCACTGTTAAAGAACGCATCGACGGACAAAATCCCCGTTCGCTTTGCGGAGAAGGCGAACCAGCTTTCACCGGCAACATTCAGGTGCTTGGCGTCGCGGAAGTCAACCGCCTCGGGCGCGACTTGTGCGGCGGTCAACTTGCCCGACAGGGTGTAGTGCCCGATCGCGCCGGTGGTTCCGATCCCGCCGGTGTATTTTTGTCCGGCGACAACATTGAAAGTCAATGTGTTGCCGCTGGACGTTTGTCCGTTGAAGCTCCATTGCGGAACCATTCCGTCCTTGGCGTTGACAGTCAACGTGACGGTACCCGTTTGCGTGGCGGTGAAGCTGAAATAGTCCTTATCGGTGAGTGTGCCGACGACGCCGTTCACGCTGAACGTCGATTGCAACGAGCCAAGCGAGAAGGCATTGGCCGCATCGTTGCCATATTCGTCTGGTCCCATGACCGATTCGAGTGCCTTCTGAAGGTTCAGCGATTTATAGCTAGCGTTGGTGGCGGCGTCGTAGACGCTGGTCGCCGTGTCGCGCATAACATTATAAATTTGCCACTCGGTGATGTTCGTGCGGCCGACGAACTGCATCGCTTGACGGATGAGAACGCTCGCACCGGCGACGTAAGGGCTGGCCATGCTCGTGCCAGAGTAGTTGGCGTAGTCGTCGTCCTTGCCGTTGAGATTTCCAACATAGTCGGGCACGGTGCTGCGGATATTGCTGCCGGGCGCAACGATCACTCGGTCGGCCCGTTGGCTGAAATAGCTGAGTTGGCCATTGGCGTCGCTGCTGCTGACGGCGACGACGTGACTGCTGACCGCCGGATAGCTTAGGCCCGGCGTATTGTAGGAAGTGAACGAGTTGCCAGCGGCGACGGCGATGAAAATTCCGTCCGCTTCAAGTTGGGCAAAGTCACTCTCCAGCATCGCCCAGTTTGGGACGGTCATGCCGTTGTATTGCGTTCCCAATGACAGATTGATCGCAGTGATCGGATTGGCATAATCGTTGCGATGTTGGTGAACCCATTTGAGGGCCGAATCGACCCAGGCGAAGTTTCCATTGCCGCTGTTGTCGAACACCCGCAATGAAACGAGATCGACACCACTGGCAACGCCCGTTCCAGCGGCGTCATTCGCCCCGATGATCCCGGCGACGTGGGTTCCGTGCGAACCATACGGGCCAAAGTCATAAGGATTGTTGGTGTTGTTCGTGAAGTCATATCCGCCGACGACCCGATATCCCGCACCATATCCGCCACCCAGTGCGGGGTGCGTGTAGGCAATTCCTGTGTCGATCACGGCGACCGTCTGGCCTTTTCCGTTGAATCCGAATTCGGCTTGAGCGTTCGTCAACCCGGTCAGGGCGTGGGCATTCGTCGCCATCGTACTGACAACGGCCGATTGCTCGACCGGGGCAACTTGCAGGGTCGCGAGCGGAACAGCCGACATCACTTGGCGAGTTTCCAGTTGTTCGATGCCAGGGGTGCGCGACGACGAACGACGACCGTTGGAGCGGGACATAGGCGAATGACCTTACAGGTGCCGAGACAGAGATGAGCAGATGAGACTTTTTCGAGTGGTCCGGAATCGGACGTTTTGGACAAGCGACAGTGCGTGATTGACTGCCGAAATGAACTGTAGTTCGATTTCGTCGGAGAGCAAATGAACTTGATAAAAAAGCCGCATTATCACGGCTCAGGTGGCATTTTTGCCACCTCGCTGTGGCAAGAAAACCACATGCAGAAATGTCGCCACGGACAGTCGCTACAGGCCAACCGGACTTCCTTCCACTTAGGCTTTGCCACCCTGGAGCTTTGCCTCATGAGTACATGTTCGACCCGGAATAAACGTCATAGGTGGCACGTTGACCAATGGTTCAATACGAATGGCCCGAAAGCACTGGCGTCCACTATAAAAATCAACGGTGGTGGCCGATGAGAGATGAAGGGTGTGTATCTCTTACCGCCGGTGGGGAACGAAAGCTCCCTGTTTATCCCCGCTTTGCTTTGCTGAACGGACCACTATGCGTTTGCGTGATAAGTTGATCTTGGCTGGTTTGGTGTTGGCGACCGGGACGTCGGGTGCGATGTGGTTTCGCAAGCCGCTGGACGAACGAAATTTGCCCACCGTCGTCAGTCCATTCAATGGAGCGACGGCCCACGATTCACCGGTCGTACTGCGTGAGCAATTTCAACCGAGTCGGCCGGAGTGGAATGTGACAGCCCATGAAACACCGGCAACGAATCCGTTGCCACTCGTGAAACCTCTGCCCAGTCCGCTGACGAATCCTGTCGTGAAGTCACCACAATCGGACGGTGACGGACCGCTGCCGAACATTGCACCCAATTTTCAACCGGCGTTCAATATCGGGGCAGGAAACTTGGCGGCGACAACGCCGACCAACAGAACGAGTACCAATTTGTCAAGCAGTGTTTCAGGACAATCGACGGCTTCACCTTGGTCAACGGAACCACGAAAGGAAACGTCGCCTGTCTCATTTGCACCTCTCACACAACCTTTGCACACCAACAATTCGCTGGCGACATCGCCGTTTGGCACATCGTCGAGCTTATCGTTGGCAACAGGTCTCTCGGCAGCGTCATTGCCAAACGTGGTTGAAAAGCCGATCACGCATAAGGTGCTTGACGGCGACACGTTGGCTCGACTTTCTGAGCAGTATCTGGGAAGTCCCTTGCGACGCTTGGAAATTTTCGAGGCGAATCGTGAGGTGTTGAAGAATCCCGACATCTTGCCGATTGGTGTGGAGATTAAAATTCCGCCGAAAGTTCCGGTTGCCGTGAGTACGCCGGTGAATGCGAACTCGATGGATACGCTGCCGCCATTGACTCCGGTCGGAAGGATGACCGTTGGCGGGCGGTAGTGACCTGCGATGTTTTCGCTCCAGGAGGAGCGTGCTAAGACGTTGGCACATCAAGCAGTTGGTGGGCCAACCGAAAACGCGAAAACGTAACCTATTTGGCGATGCGGTACTCGTCGAGTTTGCGATATAACGTCGCGCGGCTTAGGCCGAGTAGCCCGGCCGCTTCGGGCACGTTATTCACCGTCCGCTTCATGGCCTCAATAATTAGTTTGCGCTCCCAGTCTTCAATTCGCAACGAATCAAGTTCGCCACCGCTGCTGTCGTGGAGTGGCAAGTCGGAAATTTCAATCCGGTTTCCGTCGGCCAGGACGACCGCACTGTCCATCACGTTGCGAAGTTGTCGCACATTGCCGGGCCAGGAATAGCTCAGTAATTTCTGCCGGGCGTTTTCCGCCATCGACAAACCCGACCGGCCATGTTGGCGGCGGAAGTGAGCGAGGAAGAAATCGACCAACACGCCGATATCTGGCCCCCGCTCGCGGAGGGCGGGAATGTACAACTCGAACACATTCAGCCGATAGTACAAATCCTGGCGAAATTTCTTCTCGGCCACATATTTTTGCAAATCCTGGTTCGTCGCAGCGATAACGCGAACATCGACCTTGACTTGCTTGGTCGCACCGACCGGCAGAAACGGATGCCCTTCCAGAATGCGGAGAAGTTTGGCCTGTCCTTCCAGCGTCATTTCGCCGACTTCGTCCAAAAAAAGCGTTCCCAAATCGGCTTGTTGGAAAAAACCAATGTGATCACGGTCAGCACTTGTGAACGAACCCGCTTTATGGCCGAAGAGTTGGCTTTCCATCAGGTCTGCAGGAATTGCCGCACAGTTCACCGTGAGCAAAGGGCGATCATGTCGCGCACTGGCCCGATGAATCGCACGAGCGACAAGTTCCTTGCCTGTCCCACTCTCACCCCGAATGAGAACGCAACCCGGCGCACGGGCGACACGGGCAATCTTCGATTTAAGTTCGAGCATCGGCGGACTGTTGCCGACCAGCTCGTCATGTCCTGGCATTTGGGAAATGAGCGTTTGATAATTCGATTCGAGAACGATGTGCCGCCGCGCACGAATCAAGGCCAAGCTCATCAGGCGGGCGACGCTCAGTGTGAATTCAAAATCGTTCTCTTTGAAACCGCCTCGTTCGAGGTAACAATGGATTGCCCCGATCACCGCTTTTTCGTCGAGCAAGGGAACGCAAAAAGCATCGGCATAGTTGGCTAAACTCTTGGACGGATCGGAATGATGGCGGGCGATCCAGACCGCGACACTATGTTGGGAAACTCGTTCGGTCAGTGATTCGCTCAGTCCGATTTCTTCGGCCTTGTCAGCGGGCAAGACAATTTTCGGTTGGAGTTTGCCATCGTCGTCCATCCAGAGAAAACCGACAACTGCCGCCGCCGTTCGTGATCGGAGCAAAGCGAGCGAGGTGTGAATCACTTCGTCTGGGTCGCTGCAACCGAGCAGATGATTGCTCAACTGATAGAGCAAGAGCAAATCCTTCGCTTGATCTGGTTCACGCAACGCAGAGAGTGCTGCAATGGCCGTGTCGCCCACGCTGATTGGCATCTCTTTAACAATTTTGTGCGAAGGCTCGTCAATCGTTCGCGGCATGTCGTCGGGACCATGCTCGCGAATTTTATGAAACGTAAACGCCGAGCCGCCGATCTTGACTGTATTCCCCTCGGCGAGTGTGGCCTCATCAACTTTTTGACCGTTGACATAAGTGCCGTTGCGACTCGCTGCGTCACGGATGATCCACTGGCCACCCTGCACTTCGATAATCGCATGAACGCGGGAACTAATGGGATCGTGTAGCGGAATATTGCATTCAGCACCGCGGCCAATTCGATTCTCGCCAGTCGGGCTGAGGACGTATACCCGGCCCTGATGACTTCCAGCGATCATTTTGAGGTGGGCGTACATTGTGGCAAGCAAAGTGAAAAAAACAGTGAGCGGATTGGCCAAGTTTCGGCGACGAGAGTATCATAACACGTGGATTCGCCCTGGGGTACGCATTCTGCCGACGGTTGTAACACACCGGTGGGACCGTGTGCCCGCCGCAATGTCGAAAGGCTGTTGCGCGCTCCGCCGCCACCCACAATTCTGGAACAATCGTGTGAAGGTACATGAATACACATCGACCAATATGACCATTTCCTACCGATCACCAAATGGCCAAAATTCTTCAATGGGAATCCTCCTAATCGGGCATGGAACTCGCGATCCAGTGGGGATCGCCGAGTTTTTTCGCGTCGTCGAGCAGATGCGAAAATTGGCGGGTGAGGTCATGGTCGAACCGAGTTTTCTGGAATTAGCCGAACCGTCGATTGCGGATGGATTCGCCGCTTTGGTTCACCAAAGAGTCCAACAGATCACCGCGATGCCAGTCTTATTATTTTCGGCCGGTCATGCGAAACACGACATTCCCGCCGCCTTGTCTTCGGCGCAATCGGCGTTTCCCCAGGTAAGCATTGCTCAAACCGATCCGCTCGAATGTCACCCGCTGCTGCTGCAACTTTCAGCTGAACGATTTTGGGAGGTTGCGAATGGCCAGAACCCGACTGATATCGAATGGATTTTCGTCGGCCGTGGGAGCAAAGACCCGGCGGCCCAGGCGAAAGTTCGGGAATTTGCCGCCGCTCGGGCAAAAATTACGCCGGTCGGCAACTATCACGTCGCCTACGTCGCTGAGGCAGAAGCTAAACTGGTGGACGCACTTGAGCAGGCGGTATCATCCCCTTTTTCGACCATCGTCGTTCAACCACACCTGCTTTTTCACGGTGAAGTGTTGTCCGAAATTCAACATCACGTTGCCGATTTCAGAAATCGCTTTCCAGTCAAAACGTGGCTTGTAACGGACCACTTAGGTCCAGCGTCCAAGGTTGCAGAGGTTCTGTGGGAACGGTTCGTTGAACTCATCAACCGTTCGAGAAAACCTGAAAAAACCCGATAATTCAGCGAAAACGCAAACCACCGTAGAACAAATCTTGGTCGCTTTACGTTTATTACGATAGGCGTATTTGCCTGCCTAATTACTCGATCTTGCCCGAAGCTGCCGTTTCCGATACGATTCATATAAGTCATTCGCTGCTAGCCACTTAGGCTGGACTCTCTACGCAATTTTCTTGAAATAGGAACTCGTGATGATCCGTTCCGTGCTCTCTTTGCCCAGTCTGCGTCGTCGTTACGTCTTCACGGCTGGCTTGTTTTTGATCGCCGGTCTCGCATTTCTGACCAAGAACGATGTTCTGGCTGAAGGAATCGCGGGCCAAGCCAACGACAGCCGAATCTCCAAGGCGGTCACGGCTCTGCTGCTGAAGGACCACCTGACCAAGCATCCTTTGGACGTCGAAATCTCTAACAAAACGCTGAAGGCATATTTGAAGGGACTCGACCCGATGAAACTCTATTTCACGGCGGCCGACGTCGAGGAGTTTGGCCAGAAGAAGGACGTCCTCTGCGACCTCGCCCGGGCGGGCGATGTGAGCATGGGCTACGCCATTTACAATCGCTTTCTTGCCCGAATCGACGAGCGGGTCAAGTTAATTGATACGATCTTGGCGCAGGACATCGACTTTACGGTCGATGAGGAATTAACGACCGAAGCCGACCAAACCGTGTACGCAAAGACCGACGCCGACTTTACCGACAAATGGCGGAAGCGAATCAAGTACGACCTGCTGACGCAAATGGCCGATAAGAAAACGATTGTCGAGGCGAAGGAAAAAATCGGTCGTCGGTATCACAGTTTTGCCAAACGAATTAAGCAAACGAAAAGCGATGAAGTTCTGGAGGGCTATCTTACCGCAATGACGATGTGTTTCGATCCGCATACGACCTACATGTCGCCAAGCACACTCGATAATTTCGATATCATGATGCGGTTGCGTCTCGAGGGAATCGGCGCATCGCTCCAATTCGATGATGGTTACACCGTCGTCAAGCAACTCATCCCCGGCGGTGCTGCCGACAAACAGGGAGGCCTTAAAGTACAAGATCGTGTGGTTGGTGTGGGACAGGGTAATAATGGTGAATTCGTCGATGTGGTTGACATGAATCTCAACGAGGTCGTGACCATGATCCGCGGCGAAAAGGGAACCATCGTTCGCTTGAAAGTAATTCCCGTTGGCATGGTCGAACCGAAAATCATCCCCATCACGCGAGCGAGCATCGAGCTTAAAGACAGCGAAGCCCGCAGCGAAATTATCGACTTTGGCAAGAAGGCGAATGGCACTCCGTTCCACGTCGGTTACATTGACCTGCCGAGTTTTTACCTTGACATGGAAGGTGCCCGGCTGAACAGGCCCGATTACAAGAGTACCACTCGCGACATGCGAAAAATTTTGCAAGACTTCAATCAAAAGCAGGTCGATGTAGTCGTTCTCAGCCTACGTCGCAACGGCGGCGGCTCATTGACGGAAGCTATTAGCCTGACCGGATTGTTCATTGATGAAGGTCCTGTGGTGCAGATTAAAGACCCGGACCATCATGTGAAGCACTACGACGACGAAGAACGGGGTGTCGATTGGGCAGGCCCGCTGGTCGTCGTAACCGACAAGTTCAGTGCCAGTGCGAGCGAGATTTTCGCCGCCGCGATTCAGGATTATCATCGGGGACTGGTCATTGGCGACCATCAAACGCACGGCAAGGGTACGGTGCAAAGTCTGCTCGACCTCAGCCGCCAACTCTTTCCCGGTGCTCCGAAATTGGGAGCGTTGAAGATCACGATTCAACAGTTTTATCGTCCGGCTGGCGACAGCACACAAGAACAAGGGGTCGTCGCGGACGTCGAAATCCCCTCGCTGTCAACGCATCTGGACGTCGGTGAAAAAGACCTCGACAACCATCTGAAATTCGATCATGTTGATCCCGTACCGTTTCACAAGGTCGATCTCGTCGATTCCAACATGGTTGGTGAAATGCAAAATCTGTCAAAAGACCGTTGCGACAAATCACCTGATTTCGACAAGGTTCGCAAGAAAATTGAGCGTTACAAACAAGTCAAAGAGAAAAAAACCGTCACGCTGAACGAGCAGAAATTCATGGCCGAACGGAACGAACTCAACTCCGACAAGGAGGACGAAAAAGAGTTTGAAGAACAGACCGATCCGAAGCGACCGGTTGTGAAGAAAGACTATTATTTCAACGAGTCGATGAACATCACACTCGACTATTTGCGGCTGCTCAAAAAAGGTGGCGTCGCGAAAAATTAGCCGAAGGTATCAGCAGCATCTTGCTACTTTCCCGTTGGTCAGGCCGGTGGTCTGACCAACGGCTGTAATCGACCGACTGGCGAATGAGGGGAAATGAGACACTTGGGTATGGGACACAATATTGCACTTTGTGAATGTGCCTAAGAAGCCGTAGGGTCCGCTTTGCGAACCGAGAGTTCGCGAATCATCCAAATAATTCGCCAAAAACACCGGTACGGCAAACCAATGATCCGCACAGCGGACCATTCTATCAGACCGTTCACAAGCTCTCAGCGATCAACTATTACTATCGCTTACTGTGTTTGCGAAGTGCTTCTAAGGCCGCCTCTCGGCTGTCTTTGGGTTGGGCAACAACCGGCGGAGGGGGCAGCTTTCCGTATTCCTTCGTCTTGCCAGAATTTCGGCCAGACTTGTCGACGATGGTCAAGTCGTCCGTTGGTTTTTCGACGGAATCGGCGGCCGCCTTAATTATTTGCGACGTGTCGGCCATGTAGAAGCGTTGTGTGTCGCCGGTCGCAGCGGCCTCGTCCTCGAGCCAGCCCATCACGTCTATGTCACTACTCGAACCAGAATTAGATTGGGCCTTGGTAACGGTGCGAACCGCCGCATCGCGAACGTCTTTGACCTTGGGCTTTTTGGCGGCGGCGAGTGTCGTCCCGACGACGATCTCAAATTGCAATTGACCAATTCGCACCTTGTCGCCGGGCATAACTTCGCGCTGACCGGAAATCCGTTCGTCGTTGACGAAAGTCCCGTTCTTGCTCATGTCCAAGACAGAGACTTTCGTCTCTTCAATGATGATCGCACAATGTTGACGGCTGATGAGATCACTTTTCGGTCGCAGGTGACAATCGTCACCACGACCGATGATGAACTTCGGAACGGGAATTTTAATTTCCCGACCAGCGTTGGAACCACTGAGAACTTTGAGTTTCACGTCCATGCTTAAATCCTATCAATGAGGTTTAAGGAAGTCAAAGTTTTCCCGAAAAAAGCGAGAAAATCAAAATCAGGGCGGGAACCCGCCAGGGAGAATCAGTCACTGACCTATCTCTACTCTAATCACTCGGTTCGGACAGCGGAATAGGTCTCATCAATTTTTAATTATCGACGGTTCGTCCAATCCGAATGATCGTATTTTAGGGTGGCCAGTTCTTTCGCCCGAACCACCTCGGCGGACGACAATTTCGCAGGTTGACCGGCAAATTGCAACTGTTTGGCCAAGCCAGCGAGCCATTTTTTTTGCAGGTCATCGGGGGAAATCCTGACACCCGTTAGCTCAAAAATCCCGGATAGTTCGGGAGCCAAACGGGACTGCTCCAGCAAAACCGAACCATGTTGTAGGATCGCCCCCCGTCGTCGGCGCTGGGCACTTCCGGCGATTTTGGTCGAACCGACGATGACATCACCCCCGGCTCGGCGTTGAAAACAGAGAAACGGCTCCGGCGAGTCTTGGCTTTGGTTTTCGCGTTGAATCTGGACAGTTTTTTGGAAAGGGGTTGGTACTTCCGTGGCACAACTCAGCTCGCGAGTCTCATCTTTGGCAACGTCAGAGTTTCGCGCCTGACATCGAATAACCGCGTTAACTCCCCAGGTCGCGAGTGCTTTTACGAGTGCCCCGTGAACAGCCAAGTAGAGCCATTCCGCATCGCCCACCGCCCGTTCGGAACAAGGAAGTGCCAAGCTATACGTCAATTCCTGGTCATGTAAAATCGCACCACCACCACTGGCTCGACGCACGGCGGGACAATTGTGACTCGCGACGTGAGCCGTTCGTTCGCTGTAATTCTGAAAGTAACCCAGCGACAGCGTCGCAAGCGACCAGCTATAAAACCGTAGCGTGGCGATCTCACGCTCCGCGGCCGATTCTCCCAACACTTCATCGACCGCCATATTCCAGGGGCCAGCACCGGCCGGATCAAAAATGACACGCCACGTCGTTGACTTTACGCCGGAAAATGGTTTCGCTGAAACACTCATTACGGTTTTGTCGATGTCTTCGCCATCCGTGCGATCAGTTGTTCCAGCGCAAAGCGTGCGCGATGCGGTGCGGAACTTGTTCCCTTGAGGGCCAAGTCGAGGTCCAGCAACCACCGCAACATTTGGCTCCCCCGATGGCGGCCGAGTTGCTTCATTTGACTTTCGGCCTTTTGCATCGCGGCGGGCCACGCCTTAACGCCCGCTTGCTCCAGAGCATTCGTCAGCGGGATTTTTCGCCCCTGGGCTTCAGCCTGTTGAATGGCTCGGGTGGCGGTCGAAAAACGCCGCAGCGAACTCGATATCGGTCCAAACACGCCCAGCACTTGCTCACCGGCGGAAAGCAACCGGTCAAGTTGACGCAACGCCTCCGGTGCGTTGCCACCAGCGGCCGCATCGAGCATGTCCCACACGGTTTTCGCCCGCCAGCCGCCGACATTTTCCCGCACGAGTTGGGCCGAGATCGTCGGCAGCCCTTTGCCTTCTTTGGTCGGTGCGGCAACGAGTGCGAGTTTCGCCAGTTCCTGATCCAGCAGCCCCATTTCAGGGCCAATGATTTCCAGCAACTGCTCGGCCGCATCCGACGCCAGTGTCGTATTGTGTTTTTGCTTGGCCCAACTGATGAGCCACTTCCCGACAGCACCCGGCGTTGGTTCCTTGCACTCGATTTGCAGACCTTTGTCGGACAGCGACTTGAACAGTCGCGTGTTGCTCGGCCATGTTTTTACTTCGAGGATAAAAACGCCGCTGCTAAGCGGATGCTGTGCCAGTTCTTCCAAACGTGTACGATGCTTCGTGACAAAACCGTCGGCCTCTCCGACGATGACCATCCGGCGGGACTTGTCGCCGCCAAACATCGAGCGGGTCGAAAGCTCGTCCAGGACCGTTCGCAACTCGACATCATCACCGGAAAATTCCGTGCAGGAAAAATCGGCATCCTCACCCACGAGAGCCTGCTCGCGGAGTTGATGCAGGGTCTGTCGCTTGAGAAATGTTTCGTCCCCGAACACGACACAAAACGCCAGCACGGGATGTTTCGTGGGCGAGGCGAGATAATCAAGTGCAGCAACAGGTTTCGGCATGACTTAGTTAGAAAGACTTCTTGATGGCATCATTTTTCATCACAACAACTTATTTGAGCATCTTCGCCGCCGCTTCCAACTCCAATAATCGCTTTTTAAACGGAATCCCTTCCGCTGCGGAATATCCGCCGAGGTGTCCATTGCTCCCGACGACCCGATGACACGGGATAATGAGCGGAAAGCGATTGCGGGCCATGCAGTTTCCGACCGCCCGCGCTGCACCGGGCGAGCCGACCTTCTCGGCCATTTCGGCGTAGGTTAATGTTTTGCCTGGGGCGATTTTGCGACAGGCTTGCAACACCTTGCGTTGAAAGGGGGTCCAGGTTTCATCGTCAATCAACACATCTTGAAAATCGACGAGCGGGTGATTTACGTTTTGGTCGCCGTGACTCGGTCGCTTGGCAAATGCTTGTAATCGTCGCACGAGTTGTGAACACCAGTTTTTTTCTTCGGCGTCAAGAGCGACGTCCATCGTGACGTCATTCGCGATGGCCTTGCGTGCGGCAATCTCCGAAGGATGTCCAATACTCAAGAAATTGAGCACGCCATTTTGGCCTACAGCAACCATCCAACCCAATTCCGTCGAAAAGACCCAGTAGTTGGCTATCAATGTCTTCGGCGACGTTTTCTTAGGACGAATCATCTTGATCATCGCGTGCCTCCTTTTGAAATGGTGTAGCCGCTTGGCTCGCGCACGGCTTTGACAGTTTCCGCCGCCGCATTCTATACTGAGTGGCGTCTCATTGTCACGCGGTCCCATCCACACGGACTTTTCAGCGGAAAATTGCAAGGCCCTTTCATGCTCGACTATAGTTCCATTAGCGACGATTTTTATATCAATCTGAATCTCAGTACCGAGATGGAGCTTCCCACCAATCGGGAAACGATCCTACATTACTTCGAGCAGATTCAGAAAAAATATCCCACCATGCGGAATTTTTACAACCGCGAGAAACGGGATTTCGTCCTAGAAGAGGACAAGGATAAGGGCCAATATCGCTGGTGTACCGTCGAACAGCGGCGACTTTGCTCGGGACAGGTCAACCCGCCCAGTATTGAAAGTGCGCTCGACCAGCACCGAATGGTGTTGGAAATTGCCCCGTTCACGCTTTCCGTCAGTCCGCTCGATTGTGAGGCGATGGATTTGCTATTTGGTTTTGATTTCACGTATAAGGGGAATCACAATCAACTCGTGGCAGAGGCGTTGGGCGTGACGCCCGCCTTTGATCGAATGCTTGAATTGCCCGGTGCGTCGGTCATCAACTATGAGCCGTCGCTGACGTTGGCCCTCGACGACGATTGTCGGGTCCAATGTCGCATGAGCGTCGAGTCGCGAACGAACGCCTATCAAATTAGGATGGGCGAATTTCCGGAAGAACAATTGAGCGTTTTCGTGACTGCTCGCCAGTATGGAAGCCTTGGCCCAAACATGTCGTTCATCAACGCACTCGAAAACTTGACAAAAATCTGTCGCGAGATGGTGGACGGGTTCGTCGTGGAAAATGTCCTCCAGCCTCTCGCCAGGACGATTGCGACGAAATAGGTCGCGAGAGGATCTCCCATTTCCCCAAGCAGCGTATCGTGGACGACCTGGAAAATTTCTGGTAAATTTTCGCTGTGAGAATACACTCTCGCTTCGTAAAAACCGCTCCTTCCGTGACCCAATGATTCGACCCACTCTGCCCGCCGATTCCTCTGAAATTGTCCGCTTGGCCGATGCAACCGGCGTATTTAAGCCGCTCGAAATTGTTGCTTTAAGCGAAGTCCTCGCCGATTTTTTCACGACGAATCACGCGCACGGTCATCAAGCGATCACGTTTCTCGACGACGTGACGACCCTGGGCTTTGCCTACTTCGCACCAGCGGCCATGACCGACCGCACGTGGTATCTCTACTGGATTGCCGTCTCGAAAGAGACCCAGGCCAAAGGAATCGGCAGTCAACTATTGCAGTTCGTTGAGAAGGAAATTGGACGACAAAAAGGCCGACAACTGTTGATTGAAACTTCGTCCCTGCCACATTACGAACTCACTCGGCGGTTTTATCTTAAACAAGACTACGAACAAGCGGCGGTCGTGCCCGACTATTATGCCGAAGGAGATCACATGATCGTATTTCGGAAACGATTCGGATAGCCAAATCGGACGCCCAAGAATTGCGTGGGGCGTCGGCAAGCCTTCGCAGTTGAGAATAGTTGAGAATAACTGACAGGACATCTCACGCGGAAAGTTCGTCCCACGGCGAACGCCACAACGGAAGTCGTGGAAACAACACAGCGGCGACATCTAACGCCGTTTGCGTCGAAGCTTCGATCCGACCAATCGCCGAGGCTTCGGCCGGGTCAAGATGCCCCAGCAGCAGTCGGGTTAGATCGCAGATGTTCAGTGTCAAATAACTACGGCCCAACCTGCCCGGCAGGAATTTTATGCCGCGCAACGTGACCACAACTTGTTGCTTCTGTCCATCGACCAACAGGCCCAGTTCGCATGGACGGGCGATTTTCGCACGACGGGCCCGCTCCAACAGTTCGCCCGAAATCGCTTTAAGAAAACGTTCCGTGTCGAGTAAACGAATCATCAATACTTCCCCCTGGTCCGATTCGTGATGATGAAACAATCCACCACAGCCTTGCAGGAAGCGATGGAGCGGATCATCTGCCGGGGCGTGCAACGTCATCGGGCGGTCGTCATGCTCAATCAGATCGCCGCACGCCCGAGCAAGCAGCAGCGGACCAGCCGTCGGGTGTCCCGGCGCGGTCTGAAGCTCGACCACTTGTCGGCCCCGAACGACCGCGTAACCCACAATCGGGGCCGACGCCTCATCGAGTTCCAAACGATCGGGTCCGTCAATCGCCACGATGATCTGGTCGTAGGCTTTGCGACTGATCAACCATCGCCAATAGGCTTCTCGGCGGTCGAGCGCGCCGTAGGAGTCCGCCGTATTCTGCTGAAAAATCCGCATTAAAGCAGGCATTTCCACATGCCGCCAGAAGCGAATATTCAGCCCGCTCTTATGTAAAAATCCGTTGTCGGAAAGATTTGACAGCACGTCCCGTGGCTTAGCCCGACTGTAACAATGGCGGCCACATACGGCCCAACCAAAACGCCGAAAGAAGTGGGGCGATTCCGTCCGTAGAAAACCGAGTACGGCGAGGTCTTCGCCCATCTGGCGGTCGGCTGCCCGAAGCAGTGCCGACGCACAACCTTGTCCCCGATATTCCGGCAAAGTTCCCAGCCAATTCAACCCAGCGACAGGAAATCGCGCCGAACCAAAACAAAGAATACGTTTGGTCAGATGAGCGTGGGCAATCAGCCGCGATTCTCGCTTGATAATAAGTCGGTCGGTCGGCTCGTACAAAGGATCGTCCTGAGTGGCCGAAAACTCCTCTAGCGACGGACCCTGAAACACCGCTAACAACAACTGATAGATATCGAGATGATCGCCCGACCGAGCCGGTTGAACGACCGGTTGAAAACCGCCCCGCCGGAAAACGAAGGGAGCCGGGGCGGGCGAAAGTCCTTCGTCCACAACCGCTGAATGGAGAAAATGAGGGTGACTCGTCCCGTTGCGGAGATGGCCGACTTTCGTTCCGCCATCCATCCGACGGACGACACCCGATGGGGGAAGTCCAGAGGACATCACGAATCCCTTCTGTCAAGTTTGGTCCGATCCTTCAACCACTTACGCATAAGCTAACCCCTCCGGCGAGTAAAATCCAGTAGCTGCGGTGGAAAATTGACATTTATACAGGACGTTTTTCATTCCGGAGGGATGTTTGGGCTGAAATCACAAATAACTGTTGCGGTGACGGGTAACGATATGGTCCCGAAATAACTTCCCGGTTTTACGATCTTAGGTTAGCAGCGACGCGTAGAGGCTGTTACTTTTTTGAACTTTTTGGGGGCGGAGTTCGTAGGATGGTCAGAAAGTCGTTGGTTATTTTCTG
>JAYUFG010000501.1:0-24780 GCA_043738845.1 Planctomycetaceae bacterium | reverse complement strand
CCTAAATTTCTCAAGCTGTGTTGCTAGCAGTGGATTTTTTCATCTTCCGAAACGAAAAACCCCGGAAAACAAGCCATTTAACGTGCGATTGCCCTGAGCGTGACGGTTGATAAAGCGTGTTGGCGATTCGCACCGAGGGCTTACGCCATCCGGCTCGCCATTCGCCGTTCGCGTTTCAGTTTTCGATTTATTCTTTCGTATTTCCGATTTGTTTCGGATTTCGTACTTCGATTTTCGTGCTTTCCCCCGACTACACCATGTTATGGCACGCAATCGACGCGACCTGCGGCTGCTCCAAGCGACGGAAATCCTGGAACTTCATCCGAATCGCCTCGTGATGCGTGTTCCCCTCGAAGACGATCTGTTCGTCCTCGGTGAGCGACGTATCAATGATCGTGGGCAATCCGTACAGCGAGCCGAACGGCGGTAAGGCTCCGACCTCGCAGTCGGGAAACATTCGACCGCACTCCTCTTCTGTCGCCAACGACAACGAGTGAACCTGCAACGCTTGTCGCGCTAACTCGGGATAAACGTAGTACGTGGCGGGCAGCACGGCGAGCAAATACTTTCCGTCCGCCTTTAGCAAGACGGCCTTGGCGACCTCGTCACCGCAAACATGCACGGCCTGCGCCATGCGTTGAGCCGAGTAGGTCGGCTCGTGAGACAGCACCTGATGGGCAACTCCCCGCTGGTGCAAGAACCGATGAACATTCATAGCATCCTCCCGCGTGCCTGAGACACGCGACACAAGAAACGTGAAACAAACATCCTGCGGTTTATTATAACGCGGAAGGGAGTTCGTGTCGCTATGTTTTGAATTATCGGCAATTGGCAAAACGCCCAGGTATTAGGCAATTTGCCAACGGCTCGTGATTTTCGATTTTTCAGGACCGACGCATCAATAAGTGTCGCAACTATCTTCCGGTTCTTACTCCGTCGCGACGACGTAGTAATTCAGCACCCGTTCGCTGCCGACTTCCTCGGCCCGCAGCCGGAGTGTTCGGCCCAGCAGTTCACGGCCGTTGGGAAGCCGATAATGTTTGGCGTCGCGGCCCTGTTGTTGATCGACAATATGCGAGACCCTTCGGATGCGACCGGGAACGTTCAACTGACACTTAAAGTTGACCGGTTTATTGGTGCGATTGAGGAACTGCTGCTCGACGTCTAGGTCGCCGTGTTCCGTCAAATGGGTTGTCAGTTTGATGTCGACATCTCCTTCGCCCAATTCGAGCGTCCGATAAACGCTGAACTTATAGTTCTTGGCCGCGTTGATGTCGAAGTCGATCCGCACAGCTTGCTGACCGCTCGAGGCGTCAAACGGAAGCGAGACTTGCAGCGGCAAGTTCGCCCGCTCGTTAGCCGCGACCTTAAACATCTGTTTGTCGTCCCTGGTTTTCCAACCCTCCGGCAAGTTCAGTTTCACTTCACCGCTGACTCCCTGCGGAAAGTAGTTATGAAACGTGAGGGGGTTATTGATTGGCTTGCCGATGATGCTGGGCATCTGCAGCGAGGCGAAAGCAAATGACATTCTCCAGCGGGCGATCGGCTCGCTCAGTCCCGTCACGATCGTCGGAAGCGGTCCGACGTCGATAACTTGTTGATCGCCTTCGAGGGCTGGATGAGTCACGTGGCCAAAGGGATCAATGTGCGTGATTGCGTCGCCCAAAAACAGCTTTTCCTGCATTGGTCGTTCGTTCCAGACGATCATGGTCGTTTCGCCATTGCGAGTGAACAGGTGGTTGGGGCTGCCGTTGGGTAAGTCGATCATGCCGAGGTACTCGGCCCCGGCCAGGGCGTTGCACACGGTTCGCCAGGGCAAGAACAATTCGCTGGGCGTGCCGTTGACGTTCATCAGGCCCCGTTCGTCGTCGAACGGCTGAGGATTGAAGATCGCATCGGCATGTTGAATTTTCGCAGCAATCATCCGGTGCATCATGTCTTGCACTCGGGTTGTCAGTGAGTAATTGTTACGGGCCAGCGGTTCAATCACGACCCAGCGTTTGACTCGGTCTTTGCGTGCGGGGTCTTTATGTTCGGCCGACAAGTAAGCGGCCATTTCTTCCGCCGTCAACGGCGGGTTTGCCGAGAGCGAAAGGAACGACCACGGAGCGGGTGTGACGTCTGGCACTTCGTTCATCCAAGGCCAACCAAAGCCAATATGCAACTCTTGATTAAATCGCTGAAGCTGTTGTTTGAGTTTCGTCATTTTCGCGGGCAATTCCGGATATCCGACGAAACTCGTATCGCGATCCTGGCCCAGTTGCCACCATCGAACCTTCAACGACAATCGTGTCAACACGGGTTCGAGGGACGGATACCAAGTTTGTGAATTTTCCGTAAAAACGTCGGCGGCGACGGCGGGTCCACTCGCCGTCAAGTCGAGTCGCGACATCGCACCCGGCGTATTCGTTCGCTCGCGATTGGGGGGTGACGGCCCGGCGATATTTTTTTCGTCTTTCGATTTTTCGGCCGGTGGTTCCAACAGCAATCCGACCATTTGAATTCCCAGAAAATTCAGCCGTTCGTAAAACCACACGAGTCGATCCGCCCTTTGGTTATCACGACCAGCGGACCAGACGGGAAACTTAACCCAGTGAACGCCCGCCTGTTCAAGCAAGTCGGATAGTGGCCCCAGGGCGAGTGGTTCATCACCCCAAGGAAGCGTCCAGCCAAATTCACCCGACTTGGGCCGCACGTCGGGCGGCAGCACAACCAGCGTCGTCTTTCGTTCTTGGAGCCGTGTCGCTTGATCGGCAATTTGCGCTCGCACATGATAAAAACCCGGTTCTAAACCGGTCAACTTCCAGCGAACCTCTCCATGAAACCCCGCAGTAGGATTCTCTCTGGTTCCTTTGGAACCAGGGGTGGGCCGCTCGGTTGCCTTGTCGTCGGCAACAAATTTCAATTCTTCGTTCTTTAACACTTGTTCGTGGATGTCGCTCAACTCAAACCGCACAGTGGGCACCTGACTTGGAAACCCCGTCACACGACAAATAAATTCCGGCGTCGCTCCCAGCGGATAGATGTTTGCGGCGTGGTTGCTGCGAAGTACCATTTGCGGTAGACGGGACAAGACCAGATTGCCAAAGCAAACAGTGCCTTTCCAGTCGGGCGGCGGCGCACCATTCAAACGCCCACCTGCGGGCGGAACCTCGACGTGTAATCCGACAATCGCATAACGCACGTCGGCCCGAGATGGAGTCAGCGGTCCAACTTGAATTTTGGTCCAACCCTTTGCCTCGACCATTCGCGGCGAATAAATGGTCTCGATCTCATGATGTTTTTCGTCGAGCAATTTAAGCGAGAGAAACGCGCGATCATTTTTCAACCCCTCGATCTGAATGCGACCCTCGAGCAAGAAGCTAAAACCCGAGCCGATTTCGATTTCCGGACTGTCGAGTGCGCCACCGCCACCGTCTAAGTCGATACGGAGGCAATGATTTTTCGGAGCGGCCGGGTCATTCGCAATTTGGATTTTGACGTAGTTGGGAAAGCCCACGCCACGTTGACGAACCCAACCGTCGGGCCATTGATCGAAGTTCGTATCCCAAGACTCGCCAAAATCGCACTGAAACAACACGACCGCATCTGGCTCTCGACCCGCCATAGGCGCGTCAGGATTCGCCGCTACAATCAAGAGCAGTAGAAGGACGTTCATGCGAGTAATTTGCCTAAAAATATGGCGATTTCGAGAACGTGACAATTCTTGGTTTTCACGAAGCCGCCACCGTCACGGTGAAAGTGGGTGGGGCAATGTTTGACAATCCATCCTCTTCATCATCGGCCCGATTAAACGTTCGCTCAAATAACTTCCGCATATCAGGTTCAATCAGTACAGGTTGACACCTTTTCAGGTCAACACTGTATTTCAGGTCAACACTGTGCCAGCCTTAAACCTTGCCATTCAACTATCGAGTTTGAGATTGCCGATTCGGCAAGCTTTGCGGGCCGCATCGACCCTGGGGGTGTCCGGCGTCGAGTTGAACGTTCGCACCGATCTGGCGGGCATTGATTGGTCCGGCACCGTGCTGCGGCAAATCCGTAAGTTGCTCGATGACCTCAATCTCAAGATCGTGGCACTCGCCTTTCCAACGCGCCGTGGTTACAACGTCGCCGAAGACCTCGATAAACGGATCGCTGGCACAAAATCGGCGATGAAGTTGGCCTATGATCTTGGTGCCCGGGTCGTCACAAACAGCATCGGTCGAATTCCGGACAAAGAGGACGATCCTGATTGGCAGTTGCTCGTTCAGGTTCTCGACGATATTGGCCGTCATGGCTTGCGTGTGGGGGCACAACTGGCCGCTGAGACGGGCAGCGCGAGCGGTCCCGATCTGGCCAAACTCTTGGCGGCGTTGCCCGACAGTGGGATCGGTGTCCATCTTAATCCGGGCCAACTGATAGTGAACGGTTTTTCAGCGCAAGAAGCGGTCGAGTCGTTGGGGAGTTCGATTCTGTATGTCACGGCCCAAGATGGCCTGCGTGATTTGGCCCGCGGGCGCGGCGTCGAGGTTGAACTGGGGCGGGGTGCGGTCGATTATCCCGCAGTGCTGGCTGCGTTGGCCGAGCGGGACTATCGCGGTTACTTTACGCTCACCGCGCCGAACTCTGCGGACCCACAGCACGATTTGCATCGGGCGATTCAATTTTTACGCGGGATGTAATTTTGTAGTCGTCCTATGCCCAGTGCCCCGATTTGCGGCTGACCATCCAAACATAATTCAATGTCGCGATATTGCATTATATCACGTAACGATTAAATCCTCGCCTTGCATCGTAAGAAGGCTGGCGAATTCGGGCATGAGGCCGTAGGAGAGGGCGAGAAGTTTGAGAGGATGGATCGTGGGCTTGCTGGTGCCTTGTTCCATTTGCATTTTGCACGCGCTGCATTCCGTCGCGCCGACTTGGATTTTGGAATTTCGCACGGCGGAAATTAAGCCCCAGCCTGCCCGAATGCTGTTGCGGAAGTTCTCCCGCTTCAAGCCGTAGGTTCCCGCCATGCCGGAACACCCTTTTTCAATCGACTGCACCGACAGACCGGGGATGATTCGCAACAGTTGTTCGCCGGGCGAGCCGACTTGCATCGCTTTCATGTGACAGGGCAAATGATAACCGACCGTCGCGTTGACTGGTTTGAAGTCGAGTTGCAACTTGCCCGTCCTGTGCAACTGCCAAAGATAATCGCACGCATCGCTCGTATTCTCGGCGACCAAGCGGGTGTCGTCGTCGTCGAACAGGTTGCGATATTCATGCTTGAGACAGAGGGCGGCCGTCGGTTCCGCCGTGACAATGTGATAACCCTGACGAACAGCTTCGGCCAAGAGTTCGATATTTTTTCGGGCGACTCGTTTGGCGGCGTCGAGTGCGCCGACCGTGATCATCGCCATGCCTGACGCGCGTTGTCCCGGCGGAACGTAGACGGCGACACCGTTATGCTCGAACACGGAAACGAGTGCTTCGGCCAATTGCGGGTCGTGATAGGTAGCGTAGGAATCGACAAAAAATGCGACCTTGATGCCCGAACGGCGTGTCGGCCGTGTGAGTCGCATTCGCGAAGCACGACGCAAAAAATGTCGCCGGGCAAAGCGGGGCAATTTTCGACCCTGTGCGATGCCCATCATTTTTTCCAACAGCCAGCGGGCGGGCCGATTGCTCACCGCCCAATTTGCAAGGGGACTCAACAGGCTGCCGATTGCTCCGTACCACTCGATCCGCGAGAGCATCCAATCGCTCGGTGCCAAACCATTGTCGGCGGTGTACGCACCCTTGGCCTCAATCATCAGTTTAGGAATATCCACATTGGCGGGACATTCCAAGCGGCACATGTGACAGTTTACACACAGATCGGCGATTTCTTTGAACTCATCTTTGGCTAAAGAGTCGGGTGGAATGCGGCCGTCGAAAATTGCCCGCATGAGATTCGCTTTCGCTCGCGGAGAGGCTTCTTCAATCGGCGAGATGCGAAAGATGGGACACATCCGCACATCGGCCGTTTGCGCCCGACAACCGCCACAGCCATTGCAACTGGCGGCGGTTTTGGCGATTTCGGCCATATTCCAAGTGAGTTGCAACTCGACGACCTGGGGCGGAGGTTCGGTAACGCCCGCCACATTTTTCGCGACGGCCTCGACTTCGGCTACCAAGGAAATTGCCGGGTCTACGGTGGGTGAGGCTGTGATTTCCGTCGGCGTGGCGGCGTGGAGAAAACCTCCATTGGCTGGCGGCCGCAAGAGCGACGGCCGAATGTACTTGGTCAGCGAGTCCTGCTCGTCACTGATGATCTTGCCGGGATTCAGAACATTATGCGGGTCAAAAATTCGTTTGACCTCACGAAAGACAGGATATAGTTCGCCATATTGTTGGCGAATGAAAGGAGTTCGGCTGAGTCCGTCGCCATGCTCGCCGCTGATGGTCCCGCCCGCCTCGCGAACTTCTTGATACAAATCATCCGCCAAGGCTTCCAGCTTGCGGAGGTCATCCGGATTGCTCAGATCAAGAAACGGCCGCAGATGCAATTGACCATGACCAACGTGTCCATACAACGAGGCGATGACTTGATGTCGCTTGAGAACATTTTGCATTTTCGGCAAAAAGTCGGGCAACGCCGCTGGCGGCACGGCCACATCCTCGACAAAGGGAATTGGCCGCGCGGCACCTTTCATGCGGTGCAAGGTGGGAACAACTCGCACGGTCAATTGCCAATACAGGTCCATCTCGTCGCGTTCAAACGCCTGTCGCGCTTCGAAGGCCAGGTGTCGTTTGTTGCGGACGAGATCGGCAACCTGCGCAACTCGCCAACGAACTTCTTGCGGATCGTCGCCCAGATATTCGACAAGCAACATCGCCTCGGTCTCGGCCGGGATGAGTGTGTTGTAGCGGGGATCGGTATCGCGGGCGAGCGACAAATGCCGCCGATCCAACAGGTCGCAGGCCGCTGGCTTGAGGGGCAAAATGTCCTGCACGGCGAGTACCGCACTTTCCAAACGGTCGAACAGCAACACGGCCAGACCTTTCGATCGGGGCAGGGGCTGCGTCGCGACGGTCGCCTCGGTAATGATGGCGAGCGTTCCTTCCGAGCCGCACAAGAGCTTGGCAACGTCAATCGAGTCCTCCAAAAGAACACTTTCGAGCCGATACCCGCAGCGATTGTTTCCACCGCCCGGCTGTTTCTGTCGAATTAGCTCGGCCTCTCGTGTGAGAAGTTCCGCCAGTCGCGAAACGATCTCTTGCCGCCGGGGCGAAGTGTCTCTTTGTCGTTCGGGTTCGAGCGGTTCTTGGCCGAACTCCAGGGTTTCACCGGAGTCGAGCACGACTTGCAAACTTTGCACGTGATTTCGGGCGGAGCCATATTTGGGCCAATGACTTCCCGAGGCGTCGATGGCGATCACACTTCCCATCGATGTCGAGCGACTGGTCGAGGGGTCCGGCCCGAAGGTTTGCCCTCGCATGGCAAGATATTCATTCAGGTGGGCATGCACGACACCCGGCTGTACGCGAACGGAATCTCCATCGACCCTTAGAATGCGACGGAGATACGTCGAGCAGTCGAGGATAATTCCGGTCCCGAGCGATTCGCCCGCGAGTCCCGTCCCTGCACCACGGGCATGAATCGAGATGCGATTTTCCGCACAGTATTGAATGGTCGCCGAGATTTCTTTCGCGGAGCGGGGACGTACAATCCCCAGCGGGAGAATTTCGTACAGGCTCGCGTCGCTGGCGTAAAGCTGCAAATGCAGGTCGTCGCACAGGACATCGCCCGACACAATGCCGCGCAGATCGGCTTGGATCCGTTCACGTTCTGGGTCCATGGCAAACCGTGTACGACGCTGAGTAGGTCCAAAGAATAAGTAATGCTCTCGTAGGTCAGGTACCGGGTACCTGACCTACAGGAACTTTCGTCTGACGAGCCGACTCTGCCAGTCGGGCCAATTGTTGACGATATTTCTCGTGCGTTTCCAAATCGAACGGTTCGTGTTCCTCAAGTCCTGCCAACCCGCGATACTCGGCCTTGCAGCGATAACACATGAGGGCATTGCCGACGATGGCGTACAAGGCCACATCGAGCAAGGCCGATGCACCCAGGATCGCGAACGTCCAAATCGACGAGCCATAATACCAAGCGATTGAACTTCCCACGATTCCAATTCCGACCAACAGAACGCCGACATTCTGCGGAAAATCTTTCCGCACGAACAGGTCCGTACCGGGACAAACGAGACACCGCTTGACGTGGTCGTTCTCGAACGCCCCGTCGGGGATAATTAGCTTTTGACCACAGGCCGCGCAGGCAAATTCGTGGTCGCCGGGGGCGATTTCCTGACGGCTACACGCTTCGCATTGGGGACAGGCAAACGTAACGTTCATAACCCACTATTCTAACACGGAGCGACACCCAGAGACAGGTGCCGAATGAGGTCATTCGTCCATCTCAATTTCGCTGGCACCGACGGCAATGGCGTATGCGGTCGCGTAGGCGCGGCAGTGAGAAATGGAGATCAAAATATCGCCGATCCCTTGTTGTTCGACCACTTCCCGCACGCCGCCGCGACAGGCGACCGACGGCTTTCCGCTCGCGGCGTTGCGAATTTCGACATCTCGCCAACTGATCCCCCGCCGCCAACCGGTCCCAATCGCCTTGAGCACGGCTTCTTTCGCCGCCCAGCGGCCAGCGTAATGTTGCGTCGACATTTTGCGAGCTTGGCAATAGCGAATTTCGTGTTCGGTGAAGACCCGATTGATGAACAGATCGCCGTGGCGTTCGATCATCTGCGCGATTCGCAAGACTTCCGTGATATCGGTGCCAATGCCGAGGATGTTCATAGGAAACGATGAATGAGGAAATGATGAATGCTAAATGATAAATCAAATGCTTAGCCGCAGCGTCCACGCGGCAATTTGGGAAACAGCGTCTGTTTCCTGTTTCCATTGTTTTTATTGTCCCCGCAGCGCGATTCAAAAGAATTCGGCGAAGGACTCCATCATACCAAACCGCACGCCGTTTTGGCGCGGCGGAGAACTTCACCCGCTTTTTTGCGGGCTTTAACTGCACCGGCGGCCAGGATTTCTTGTACGACTTGCGGTTTGGCCTCAAACTCTTGTCGCCGGGCGCGGGCTGCGGCAAAAAATTGTTCGGCCTTGTCGGCGACAGCCTTTTTCACATCGCCATAACCAAAGCCGCCCCGTCGATACATCTCGGCCATCGCCTGCTTTTCTGTCGCCGTGGCGAAGAGCGAATAAAGCTGAAACAAATGGTCGCCGTCGGGTTCCTTCGGCTGTTCCATCGGTCGGGAGTCGGTCGCGATTCGCATGATCTTTTTGCGTTGAGCCTTCACGTCCTCAAACAATTCGAGCGTGTTGTTGTAGCTCTTCGACATTTTTTCACCGTCCGTACCCGGCACCTTGGCCGATGCGTCCAGCACTTTCGGCTTAGGCATCACAAATACTTGACCATAGCGATGATTGAAGCTGCCCGCCAAGTCGCGACAGACTTCAATATGTTGTACTTGATCTTGTCCAACGGGAACGGTGTCAGCGTCGTAGGCCAAGATATCGGCCGCCATCAACACGGGATACGTGAACAAGCCCGCATCGGCGAGGAGTCCCTTGTCCTTTTTATCCTTATAGGCGTGACATCGTTCGAGCAGTCCCAGCGGCGTTCCGGTCATCAATAGCCAGCAGAGTTCAGAAACTTCTGGAACGTCCGACTGCACAAACAAGACGGCCCGCTCGGGATCGAGACCAAGTGCTAACAGATCAAGGGCCGCATCGAGCGTGTACTGCCGCAGGATGTCCGCCTCGCGCACGGTTGTGAGGGCGTGCAAATTGGCGATGAAATAATAGGCCGACTGTTCACCTTGCAGGTCGATGTACTGTCGGATCGCGCCGAAGTAATTGCCCCAGTGAAAGCGGCCGGTCGGTTGAATACCAGAGAGAACGTGCATGGGGGAAGGGAGGAAATGATGAATGATGAGAATAGAGAACAATGAACACAACCACGGTGGACCCTCTGGACAGTTCGCAATACGTTTCATCCACACGCTCTTAGGAAACGGCCGGATCTACATCGGCGTTTTGTCTGTAACAACTTCACGATGTGGCCTGACTCACCGCCAGTAGCCGAGCGAGAGTTTGGGCCAATTGATCGAGCGCGCCGCGATCAGGAAGTGTGATTGTCATTCGCGGTGGGCCGTTGCCCTCCTCAACACACGCACCGAGTCCGTCACGCAGGCTCTTGACCAGCGACTCCGGCGGTGGTGCGGTGGGCGTTTGTTCCACCAGTTCACCCAGCAGCTTGAACGCCGCCCCGAGCAGTTCTCCTCCCGCCGCCGCCACTCGCTCGCGATGCGACTCGTCGAGTCGTTTAGCGTCGGCCTGTTGTTCCGTCTTGGTGGTCTCATCGCGGGGTGCTTCACACCGTGCGCCGAGCAGCACTTCCAAACGGCCTTTCAATTCCTGCATTCCGCTGGCGACATCCACGGCGTCCACGTCCGATTCCACATCGAGGGCGGCCAGTGCCAAATCTTTTTTGGCGGCAATCGTCGCCAACAAGTTCTCCTCAATCGTCCGTTCCGTGATCATGACAAAAACTTGCACCGGCCGCTTCTGACCCATCCGGTGCGCCCGGGCAATTCGCTGCTCCAGCACCGCCGGATTCCACGGCAGATCAACATTAATAATCGTGTTCGCCGCCTGCAAGTTCAAACCGGTCGAGCCAGCATTCGTAGTGATGAACAGCCGACAGTCGGGATCCGTTTGAAATTTCTCGACGAGGGCTTGGCGATTTTTCTGCGGGACACTTCCATCAAGCCGCACGAACGAAAGTTTACGGCGTTTCAACAGCGGCTCGATCAAATTGAGCATCGTCGTCCATTCGGAAAAGAGAACGACCTTACGACCATCTTCTTCAAAGAGCGACTCAAACAATTCATCCAGCCGCTCCAATTTGGTCGAGTGGTTGGGCTTTTGCTTATCGACCAAGAACGTGCCGTCGGCCGACATGCGGCACATCAGCAATTCGCACTGCAACCGTAGTAGGTCCATTTCGCTGATGAATTTCTTTCGCACGATTGAGGCAACGATCTGCATGTGCGCGTTGTGCATCGTCAATTGTTCGTCGCTGGGCGGAACGCGCACAAACTCGGTCGTGCGCGGCGGCAGGTCCAATTTCACGCTGTCCCGCGTGCGACGAAGCAAGATCGGCTTGAGCGTTTCTCGCAATCCGCCGAGGTTTTTATAGCCCAGCACCTTTCCCTTTTCGTCGATCACGCGATGTTTATTGAAAAAGCGAAAGCCCGGCCCGAGCCGTCGATCATCGACAAATTGGGCAATCGAGAACAAATCGTCGAGGCGGTTTTCCAGCGGCGTTCCCGTCAGGACCAAGGCAAAACGTGATCGCAGGCTTTTGACGATCTGACTTGTTTTCGATTCCCAATTTTTGATCCGTTGGCCTTCGTCCAGGATAATTAAATCCCAGTTGGCCCGCTCGATTGCCAACAGATCGCGGAGGACTTGCTCGTAATTGCAAATCGTGAAGAAGGAATCCGACGTGTACTTTTGCGTCCGTTCGGCGGCCGAACCGTTGACAAGCTGCACACTGCGAGCACAAAAGCGTTCGATTTCGCTTTTCCATTGCGACTTCAGCGAGGTGGGACAAATGACCAACACACGGCGGATATCGGTTTCTCGGGCAAGTAACTCCGCGACACCGACCCCTTGAATCGTTTTACCCAAGCCCATGTCGTCCGCGAGAATCGCGCGACCCGCTCCAGCAGAAAAAGCAATGCCGTCGATTTGATAAGGGAGTAAGGGAGTCTTCAGCAGCGACGTGCGCAAAGGATGTTCCGCCGGTTTGCGGCGAATCTCGGCGACCAGTGTGCGCAATCGTTCTTGCGTCATCCGTTGTTGAATGAATTCTTCCGCATCCGGATAAACATTGACTTCTAGTCCCAACTTTTGCAACCGACCGATCCGGCGGAACAAATCTTGCAAGTCTTCAATCGGCCGTTCGCTGATCGGTTTTACAATGCTCGCCACCGACGAATTCAGATTTTGCGGCGCGAGCAAACGCAGCGTGACGTCCCGTTCATAGCGTAAGTGCAGCGACAGGCCCGTAGGTCGATACGGTTTTTTCAACTGTGCTGCGGTGAAGCGACGTTTCACCAAGTGCAATACCCGCAGAACGTGTTTGCAAACGCCAAGCGTATTGGTGCGAAAGTCGGGACAGGAGCAGAACGAATCGCCCGGTTGCAAACCGCGGAGCGCAACGCGATACGACTTTCCACTGAGGTGGTTGGTCACAACATAATCGGTCCAGGGTTTGGCTGCGTCAGTGGCCTTGATCGTCATTTTCTCGCTCTTAGCCCGCTCGGTCCGCTCGGCAATCGCCCGCTGCACGAGGTCATCTTCGTGCAAACTCTCGACCGGCTTGCGGGGTTTCGGCGGTGCGGCCAAACCCAACGCCATTTTTTCTTCGAGGATCAACGAGAAGGCTGCGCCGACATGTTCACAGGTTGTTTGGCATTTTGTACAACCAAAGTGCAACCGCTGACGAGCCTCGGCCATCAGCGTGATCGTGACCACGACCGGTCCTTGGACATTTCCGTCGGCGTCAATATCGCTCGGAAACCGGAGCCGAAACAGATCGTTGCCCAAGTAGACATCGTCTTCCAGCTTAAAGTTCCACTGATTAGCGTTCCGCTGAATCAGCTTAGCACCGTTGTTGCCGAGCAGCTTACACGCGGCGGTGAATGTCAACCGCGACAGCCGATCCTTGAGCGACAATTGCGAGCTTGGCAAAACCTTGGCCTGATCGGTCCTCATGACGGGCACTCCTTTGCAAACAGCTTCCATTGAATTGTAAATGCGACGTGTTGGCCGACGGCGCGAGACAAAATCAGCCGAGGTTAATGAAAATAGTGTACTCGGTTCATTGCGGACGTAAAGTCGGAACCGGTCCTAACCCGCCCCGACTTTGGTCTTTTCACGCAGGAAATCGAGCCGCAGTTGAGCATCTCGCTCGTGGTCGGGATTGAGTTCCTTGAACAACATGCTGGGTTGAATGTCGCGGTTGAACTGATACTTGTCGCTGTGATACTCGGTGATCTGGCCCTCGATCTGATGATAGAAAATCTGACAGATCGACACGCCCGGATAGATACGGACCGGTTGCACAGCGAACATTTCGAGCGTCCAGTGACCGCAAAAACCGACATCGCCGAACCCGGCCGTTACATGCACAAACAGCCCCAGCCGTCCGACGCTTGAACGCCCCTCGATCATCGGGACGTGATTGTGCGTTTCCGTGTACTCGACTGTCCGGCCCAAATAAAGCTGATTCGGCGTCAAAACCAGCCCCTCGGACGGGATTTCGATCCGTTGCACGCGGTTTGATTTTCGCATGTCGAGAACCAACTCTTCATACGTCATCAGTTCGTTGTGCAGGGTCAAATTGTAACTGTTGGGGTTCAACCGACTCGCCTCGAATGGCGTGATCGTCAGGTTCGTGCCCAACTGTTTCTGGATTTCGTGGCCGGAGAGGATCATGGGAGGACAATGATGAATGATGAGCGATGAATGATGAATAGGGAACGCAAGGTAGAGGCAACGCAATCGGAAAGCTAGGTGACGCCGATTTGGGGACAGAATTTTGAGAAGTTGCAGGTGGAGCAGAGGGGTTTGCGTGCGGCACAGACTTTTCGACCGTGATGGATCATGCGATGGCTGAAAGTGATCCATTCTTTTTTGGGGAGTTGGGCGATCAGTTCGCTCTCGATCTTCACGGCGTCGGTTTCCTCGGTCAGTCCCAACCGCTGACTAAGGCGTCCAACGTGCGTATCGACGACGACGCCCGACGCGATTCCAAACGCGGTGCCCAACACGACGTTCGCCGTTTTTCGTCCAACGCCCGGCAGTTCGACCAAGTCGTCCAATCGCTCCGGCACTTTTCCGCCGAACTTCTCGACCAGCTTTTTACAACAACCCTGAATGTTCTTGGCCTTATTGCGAAAAAAGCCGGTGCTTCGGACTGCTTTTTCCAACTCGGCCAGCGGTGCCTTCGCGAAGTCGGCCGCTGAACGATATTTTTTGAAGAGGTCTTTCGTGACGAGATTGACCCGTTGGTCAGTGCATTGGGCCGACAGGATCGTGGCGATTAACAATTCGAGCGGGTTGCGAAAGTTGAGGGCGCATTCGGCGTCGGCGTAGTCGGCGCGCAATTGACGAACCACTCTGGCGGCCTGACGTTTTGCTGCGGTCGTTGCCACTATGCACCACGCCGTGGAAAAGAGGTTTAGCCGAGTGGAACAATCACAAGCTCTCCGCAGTAACACCGCCACTGTTTCACCGACATGTTACGAAGCAGCCTGCATTTTCCGGGCCGGAAACGCAATTGTCAAGTACGACGGTCAATCATGACGGTGGCAATGGCTGTGAATTGCCACACCGACCCATGTTAGCGCATCTTTTATTTCCGCCGACGTCCCGATGACATTCGCGAACGGGGACGGAGCAAGGCGAGCATGACGATTGCCCCCAGAGCAAACGGGATCACCGCTTTGTAGCGGCCCATCAAATACCACGTCACCACTACACCCGCCAACAGCGAGACCATGAGCCAGACGGGCAACTTGCGGAGGTCGGGGAGTGCGATCCAAATTACGGTAAGTAGAATTCCCGCGCGAAAGCAGACGCCCGCAGTCGCTTGCCACGTTCCCTCTGGAGCGAACCATGCACCCGCCGCGCCGACGGCCAACAATGAAAAGGCAATAATGCCGAGGGCTGTGCGCTGCATGTCCACCGATTCCCGAGCAGGGTTCATAAACGACAACCCAAAACAAAGCGAAATGATCTCGGGAGTGTGGCAGCAAAATCAGATTTTGTCGAGGGCGTCTAGCCAGCGAACAAATTCACCGAACTCGCCAGGGTTCAGATACTTGCCCGGCTCCTTCATCACTTTGTTCGTGACGGGATACTTCAAACTTTTCAGCTTGTCGATACCCGCCTGTATTTGCTTCGCGGCGGGCGACTTGGTCGCGGCGGCCGAATAGACCGACAGGCGAAAGACCGGCTCGTTGGTCGGCGGTACAGTGCCTTGCGGCAAAGGACTGTCCACGGCGGCGACCGCTCGCACCACATCTCGATTGGCAAACGCGAACAAATAGGCCAGTGCCGCGCCACCTTCTTGACCATGCGCGACGACCCGGGCGGGATCGACGTGATAGTTGCGATTGATCTCATCGAACGCTTTGCGAACGAATGCGAGTTCGGCCTTTTGCCACCGCTGCGGTTCGGCCGATTTCGGAGCGAGCAAGATCAGGTCGCGATCCGCACACGCTTTCTTCCAACGATCAAGCAATTCTTCTTCCTTATATCCGCCCGGCGGGTGAAGCCAGATCACAACGCCGTAAGCGACTTCCGGATCGTAATTCTCGGGAATGAAGGCGGTGCATTCGTTCGCCACGTCGGGAATCTTGATGTGCAGCAAACCGACATCGGGCCGCTCACCCTCGAACGTTTTGCGAGCGGAACGTCCGGCGGGGAGCGAGGCGGGAACATCCTCCGGCTGAATGGCAAGCGTCGCTTCAAGCGTTTTCTTTTCGCCTGCCCGCACGATTTCTAAACTGATTTTTCCATTCGGCAACAGGGCGGCCAGTTGCTCCAAGAAAATATCACGCGACGCGACCGCTTTTCCATCGAGGGAGATGATCCGGTCGCCCGCCAATAAGCCTGCCTTTACTGCCGGAGATTTTTCGAGGACATGACGCACGACGACACCCGGCTTGTCCTTGTCCGGCTGATCACGTAGCGGCAACACGCCGAGATAGGGATGTTGATAGGCGGCCAATTTCGCGACCAGTTCTAAATCCTTGGGCAGTTTTTCCTCGCCCCGCGCGATAACCAGCTTGATCGTTTCGCCCGCATAATGGGGCGACAGGGCATGACGTAGTTGCGATTGATTGTTGACCGGTTTACCGTCGAGTTCGATGATCTTGTCGCCCGGCTTGAGGCCGACCTTCGACGCGGGCGAGTTCGGCGAAATGGCCGCCAGCTCCGCCGCGTCGGCGTAAATGTCTTTCCCTTTTAGACTCACGCCCAACAGGCCGGGATACAGGTCTTCTCCCTTTTTCAGCCGGGGCAGAATGTGATTGATCTGCTCGAGTGGAATCGCAAAGCCGATGCCCGAGTCGTACCATTCGACCCCGGCTGCGTCGCCCGTCTCTGTCGGCGACAATGGAACCAGTACGCCGAAGACCCGACCGTGAATATCAACGAGTGGTCCGCCATAATTGGCGGGCGAGACTTTGGCATCGGTCTGAATGGCCTTACCCCAAACGCGATTTACCGCCGAGACAATTCCCGCCGACAGACTCGGCTTTGTCCCGTCATACGTGCGACCGAGGGCGAGCGACCATTGGCCAACTTGCACGTCCTTAACCGGAGCGGCGGTCGGGACGGGGAGCGGTTTTTCGGTCTTCACCTTCAGCAGCACAAGCATCCGACTATGATCGGTCGCGACGAGTTGCGCGGCCGAACGCGTTCCATCGGGGAGCGTGACGAGGATCGAAGCGGGCTTCTGTGCGAAGTTAAACGCACTCGAAATAATGTAACCTTCCGCATCGACAACCATTCCGGTCGTTGGCCCTGTTCCCGCCAAAAAAGCACCGATTTTTTCCAGGCCGCCGACCGTTTCGATTTTCAGCACCGACGGGGCCACCAATTCGACCGCTTGACGAATTGCTTTTTCTTCGAGAAGTTCAATGTCATCGGCCCCCCGCACGTGAATTGCAGGAAGAAAAGCGATGATCGCGACGAAGATTGGGGGCAAGTGGAAATAGAAACGTATCATGCGTAGATTCTATGCAAGGTGGGAAATAGAAGGCAGGCCAGTGGGCAATAAATGGTTCTACAAATTCAAAATGCGACGAATACAATCTAGCCGCAGAGATACGAGAGGTAAAAGAGAGAGATTTTTGTGACTTACGTTTTCTCTCTTGCTTTCTTCTCCGTGTCCTCTGTGCCTCCGTGGTGAGTTCTCTTCGTCATTTTCCGAAATGACTCAATGTTTGGAGTTTAATTTTCAACCGCTTTCAACGTCGCCTGAACTAGATCACGATCGCGCATGAACGTGATTTGGACTTCGTCCGCCCGATCAATCAGTTCCAACTCTGACTGCAAGCCTTTGCACGATTGAATCAAGCGATCGTTGATGAACAGGATCAAATCGTCGGGCTTAATCCCCGCCAACGCGGCGGGCGAGCCGGGGCGAACTTCGTCCACGAACGGCGGCGTTCGCTCCAAGATGTTCGGAACCAGGACGATCCCCAACAGCGAAACATTTAATGCGTCCTTCGGTTTACGCGGTGGCGGACCGTCGGGGCGGATCGACTTGCCTGCCCGAATGTCATCGACCGAGCCGAGCAGTTCCGCAGCGGGAATCGCATAGTTGAGCCACGTGTTATTGCGCGAGTTGCGAAGTTCCTTGCCCAACACGCCCAGCAATTCTCCGCGACGATTGGTCAAAGCACCACCCGCCGCGCCGGGATTGTTGACGACCGCATCGACGATGTAGACGGTCCCAGTGTAGGGAGTATCAAACACGCCGCGTCGGGCTTCGAGCCGCGACTTGGCGGAGACAAAGCCATGCAACACGCTCGTTTGCTCTTCGCCCGCCGCGACACCAAACAAATTACTGAAAGCCAATACCTTGGCCCCTTCTTCGGCGACCGGGGCTTGTGTGAGATCGAAGTACGGGAGGTCGGTCGTGTCAATTTTCAGTACGGCGATTTCCAAGCGTGGGTCGGCACCGAGCAGCTTCGCACCAAATTTGCGACCGTCATTCAGAACGACCGTCACGACGTCGGTATCGAGGACATAGCTCCAGGCCGTCAAGATATGTCCGTCGGGCGAGATCGAGAACCCGCTTTGATACGGTTCTAAGCCGCGATAACCGCCTGCTCCGTAGATTTTGACCATCTTCGGTTGGACTTCGGCAATAACCTTGGCAAAGGAGGCGGGCGCAGCCGAAATCATCGAGGTCTGTACTGCCAGAAATTCCAGCGAACAGACCGCACCGAGGAGAACTCGCGTAAATTGTTTACTCAACCGCATCGAAATCACCGCTCCTGCTAGGGGAAAATTAGCCGCCAAGATACATGAGATAAGAGAGAGTGCATTTCTTGTTAATTTGTTTTCTCTCTTCGCATCTACTTTCTCTGAGTCCTCTCGTATCTCTGCGGCTAATTTGTATTTGTCACCTTTGAAAAACGCTCCACTCACCGTTCGACTATTTGTCGAGATCCAGCTTTTGCAATTTGAATTCATCGTAGACCTGATTGCCGAACCGCACCGCGATTCGCTGCGGCAAAAAACGACCGTCCGTTTCTTTATAATCGTGAAAGTAAACTTCGCACGGATCAACATTGTCATCGGCGTACATTTCCAACGCCAGCAACGTCCCCTCGGTCGGATCAAAATAAAACCAAGTCTCGACGCCCGCCGTCGTGCCAATGATGACATCGACCAGCCCTTCTTTGCCGGGCAACGGTGCCGTTCCTAAGTACATAATCGCACCGAACTTCGTCGGGCCGCCGACCAACAACTTCCGCCACAGGTGCAATGCAGCCAACAGTCCACCGCTTCCTGGCGGGTTGAGGTCTTTCACCACATCGGTCATGTCCACTTTGGCTTCGCCGCCGGGCGTCACGATGGTCGCTGCCGAATCGGTGAGGATAAATTTCGCTTCTCCCGCCGCCGCCTTGCTCGACAGCGTCCACGTTCCTTTGACTGCCGAAAAATCGCCTTTGGCCAAATTGGCCTTCCACACGCGGTCCTGATTCAGCTTGTTGAAGTAATAGTTGGCATAACCATTGCGGGCTTCATAATGGTCCTTGACAATTTGCGGCAAGGGGGCGACCGGCTTGGCGGCGTTCGGCGTTTTCGGCTTGGGTGGTTTGCCGTTGGGAGCCGGGTCGTCGGAACCTTTGTCTTTTTCATCTTTATCTTTGCTGTCGTCTTTTTCGTCGCCCGGGTTGGGAGCCTTGTCCTTTTTCGGCAAGGGAAGTTTCGGTTTCTTGTTGGGATCGGCCGGGGCGCGACCAAGGGCTTTTTCCAGAAGTTCTTCTTGACGATGAACCCCGGCCAGCCGCACGAGAACCTGTTCTGTTTTTCCGTCACGGCGGAAAGTGAGAGGCAGCCGCCACCCCTTTGGGTAAATCCCCAGCGTGTTTTTCAAGACGTTGACCGAACGCATCGAACGACCGGCGAAATCAACAATTTCGTCGTCGTAGCGCAGGCCGCGGCGAAAGACGTCCGACGATTCGAGAATCCCACTGACGACGACACGACCACGTTCATCGGGCAAGGCGGTCGCACCCAGCGTGGCATGATCGAGAACCCGACCACTCTTCAAGGAGCCTAAAAAGTTATTGATTTGGTTGATCGAAATCGCGTAGCCCACGCCGACGTTGACGCGACCCCGCTTCTCGAACGAGCCGCGACCGTTGATGCCGATCAATTGCCCCTGAGCATTGAACAGCGGTCCGCCGGAATTACCCGGATTGATGGCCGCATCGACCTGAAGACAGTCGGCGTATTCCAACAACGTACCAGCCGGGTACTGATAACGGTGGGTGCCGGACACAACCCCATAAGTTACGGTCGGTTGGTAATCGGTCGCCAAGAGAAACGGATTGCCGATGGCAAAAGCCCAATCGCCGACCTGCACGCGGTCACTGTCGGCAATTTCCGCAGACGGAAAATCGTCGCGCCCGAAAAGCTTAATCAAGGCCACGTCGCCAACCGGATCGAACCCAACGATCACGGCGTCGTACAATTTGCCATCGGCCATGCCGCACTTCATACCGGTGCCGCATTCTTTGGTGACGTGAAAGTTACTCAGGGCGTATCCGTCGGGCGAAATCACGACGCCCGACCCGCCCCCTTGGCCGCCGTTGGCGAAAATCGCGAGGACTGCCGGAATCGCTTTTTTCGTGGCGGCGATCCGTTCGGCCTCGGCCTGCAACACGGCCGAATCGACTTCAGCCTGGCAGGGCCGAATGAACGGCGACGTTCCGACGAGCAGCAGTGCCAAACCGGCAACGAAGGAAATAGACATGTACGAGAAGCGACGATGCGTCATTTTTGAATCCTTGCTTCGCAGAAATCGAGGTGATCGGCCACGTCCTGGTTCTCTCCGTAATCAACGAGAATTTTCAGCCGGGCGGCACCCGTCAGATTGAGATCGAGTTCACGCGGCGGGTCTTTATCGCCGATCCCTTCGTCAAACAGTATTTGGTTGTCGGCGGAAATGACCAGCCGGACATGTCCCCCTTTATTTCGCATCGTGTCGTCGATGCCGACGACAGCCTTGAACGACTTCATGCCGCTGGGAAGGCGATAGACAATTTGCGTCCGACTTTTGACGCACAAACCTTTGGCGTAGGTTTTTCCTTGCAGCGAAAGTTTTGTGCTTTCGTAAGCTCGATCTCGGCGCGGCTCATTAAAGCGATTTTGGGCCGCTAAATTGAGTTGAATAAACGGCTTATGCTCCATCGAGTCCCATTCCAAATCGCTGAGGAAGCGAACCTTGCCCGACGAGAAATCGAGCCGTGTGAGATGGACCAACGGACGAGAGACGACTGGCCCGCTCGCGGTGGTGATTTTGAGCAAACCATTTTCGAGTAAAACGCTCTTCGCCATTAGTCGCCAACCGTTCGCATCTTCGAACACGCAAGCGGCAGCGGGAGGTTCTTTTTCACTCGGTGCGAAAATGATTCCATCAACCCGTCGGCGGGGAACTTCCAGCGGTTCTTTTTCCAACTCAAAGTCAACTTTCTCGGTCGTGATATTGCCGACGACCCCTTCGGAAAAGTCGAGTGTTTCCTTTTTGCGAACGACGAGCAGGTCGCCCGCGACCTTGGTTTTCAACGCCTCGTTCCAAGCCTCGTCCACTTTCGCACTGGACGGGCTGAAGCGGATGAAGTGAATCGACCGAGTGGGAATATCGACGAATTCGTTTTCAGAAACAACGAGCCGACCAGCCCGTTTGTTGATCGTGAATTCTTGACCCGTCAGGCGGCTCCCGTCGATTAGTTCGACCCAGACCCAGGGGCGGTCCTCGATTTTTTCAGCGGCCGTTTGGGGTGAGATCGAAAGGAGGTCGCTAACCTTCAGCGTGACAGGCGATTCTCCTTGCACGACGACTTGCTCGGCCGAGAGTTCCGTCAGTTCGCCGGTGACGGTGCGGCCATCGAGCGTTTTGATCTGCAAAGTATTTTGCACGGGGACGTCAGGCGCAACGGCGGCGAGCAATCCGAAAAGGATTAGGGGCTGAAGCATCATTGGTCCTAGCGTTTGATTTCTTGACTGCTCGCGAAAGTTTTGTCCCGAGAGGCGACCGTAAACCGTAGGTCAGGCCTGTGGCCTGACAATGAACCAGCGTCCAAATTTTGTCAGGCCACAGGCCTGACCTACGTTTTTGACGCAGGTTCTATTATACAAAGGGTTGGCCGTTGCGCCCCCTACTTTCCGGTCTCCGTTTCCTCGCTGGCCAGTTTTCGGAAATACTGCTCGATGGCGTCCCGATAATGGGCTGGGTAGTCCTTGCCAATCTGTTGCAGGGCTTCCTCGCGTTGTTTGGGGGGTAAATCGCCCCAACCGCTCGCACTCCCGATGGGTCGCTTGGTGACGTCGCCGGGGCCTTTTCCCTGGGCAATTTTGCTATCCTGGGCCGGAGAAGACGACTGAATCCCTTGCGGATTGCCCCCATTTCCTGGTCCACCGCCGCCGCCACCCCCTCCACCGCCGCCCCCTTTTTGCTTTTCGAGTTCCTCGATCATCTTGTCAAGCGAGGCGATAATTCCATCCTCAATTCCGCGAACTTTTTTTCCCGCCCGACCTAATTCCAGCCGTCGGGTGACATCGTCCATCCTGCGTGAAACATGATCGAGCGAGTCGTCCTTGAGGCCATTCAGGTCAAGCTGCATCAATTCAGCCAAGGTTTCATACCGCCGGGGAATCTCTGTCCGCCGCTCGAGCAGCTTGGCGACCGCCTTCGTTCCTAAGTCTTTATGGAGTAGCCAGTGATGGCCTACACTTTGATAGAACAACAGTGAGACGGGATCGGCCACATCTTGCGGAGTTAGTTTTTCGAACATCGCCAGACCTTCGTCGTGCATTCGATTTTGCACCAGCCACCGGCCAATGAGCAATTTCAGGTTCTGACGGACGAACGGCGAAATTTTTTCGTCGTCCAGATTTTCAAACTTGGGAGCTTGCGCGACACCCGCTGGCTTCGAGCAGATTGCCACAATCGCTTTGGCCGACTCATCCACCAGGGCGAACGTCCCTGTCACGCGATCGAGAATCTCGCCCGCCGGTACAATTTTTTCATCGGCAGGCCACAACGCGGCGGCCTGCTTCTTGATTTTGTCGGTGGCTTTTTTCTCGTCGAGCCATTTGGTGAGTTCCAATTGCACATCGGCGGGCGCAGGAACCTGCCACGTGGCCGCTTGGGCCAGTTCGTCCGTCTTGTTGGGAGGAGTCGGGGCAGGATCGTCGTCGGCCGGTTCTTGGGCCGCGACCGAACCGATGAATAATCCGGTGAAGAGCAATGTCAAATAGAGGAGTCGAGTCTGCATTATTTGTTCCTCCCGACCACGATGTCACGGGTCGTTTTGTGAATGCGTTGTTCGCGTTCGCCCAGCCGTTCGAGCGCGTCCAACAGTTCGGGTTTGTCGGTCTGTTCGCCTTCAATCATCTTCGAGTATCGCTCGTGGCGGCTGTTGACCCGCATTTGCAAGGCACGAATCATTTTCAACTCGGCAATTTGATCCACGAGGGCCGGGTCTTGCGGTTGACCATCCGACGGTTGCGGCGGCTGATTCTTGGATTTCTGATCTTTTTGGGCTTTCTTCAAGGCCGCGATCATTTCCTCGAGCGCGGTGATGATGTCTTCCTCGATGTTTTGCGTGATCTTGCTAACATTCGCTCGACCAAGGCGGACCGTCACTTGTTCCATGTCGTCCCGCATTTGCACGACGGCCTCGGGCATCGCCACCGACGAGCCTTCTTCCCGCAAGATCGTTAGGCACTTGTCGGCCTCGACCGAGATCGCCGATTCTTTCCGGCTGAGTTTGCTCGATTCAATTTCGGCGTCACGGTCGCGGTCGTCCTGCGCGATTTGATCGACCCGTTTGGTTCCTTCGTAAACAATCAATTGCATTTCGAGCATTTTACGGAAGCGACCTTCCAGCATGGCCAAGGTCCGTTGAACTTCTTCCTCGCGAAGTTGGCGGAGGATTTCTTCGAGGTCGGCTTTGGCTTGTTCTAACGCGCGAATCGCCAGTTCTTGTTGTTCGTGTGCGTCACGGCGGCGAGCTTCTTCGAGGCGTTGCTTGGCTTCACGCATGCGTTGTTCGGCGGCTTGAATTCGCTTGCGAGCTTGGGCCGTGTCGCTCTTGCCATTGCTGTCGCCCTGGGTATCTCCTTCGCTGTCCCCTTTGGAGTCGCCCTTACTATCGCCGCTACTGTCGCCCTTTTGATTTCCCTTTTGGTTGCCTTTGTTGTCGCCTTCCTTGTTGCCGTCGGAGTTACCGTTTTTATTGCCTTCGGAATTGCCTTCCTTGTTCCCCTCGTTGTTGCCTTTGGAGTCCCCTTTGGAATCTCCCTTGCTGTCGCCTTTGCTGTTTCCTTTTTGATCGCCCTTATTGTTACCTTCTTTGTTCCCTTCGCTCTTGCCCTCTTTATTTCCTTCAGAGTTGCCTTCCTTATTTCCTTTTTGGTCGCCTTTGCTGTCGCCCTTTTGGTCACCTTTGGAGTTGCCTTTTTGGTCGCCCTTGCTGTTTCCTTCTTTGTTGCCTTCACTCTTGCCTTCTTTATTTCCTTCGGAGTTGCCTTCCTTGTTGCCTTTTTGGTCGCCTTTGGAGTTGCCCTTGTTGTCGCCTTTATTATCTCCTTTGGAGTCGCCCTTGTTATTGCCTTCCTTGTTGCCTTCATTCTTACCGTCGTTTTTACCTTGGTTATTGCCTTCCTTATTTCCCTTGTTGTCCCCTTTGGAGTCGCCTTTGCTATCTCCCTTGTTATCGCCCTTATTGTCACCTTTACTATCGCCTTCGTTCTTTCCGTCATTCTTGCCATCATTTTTCCCGTCGTTTTTGCCGTCATTCTTCCCTTGGTTGGGGTTGCCAGCGTTGGCGGGATTGTTGGCATCGTCTTTTTTCATGTCGCGAGCAAGACCGTCCGCCTTGTTGGCGGTGTTCCCTTGGCGGCCAGCGAGTTCATTCACGTCGCTGTCGCCCGGCGTTTGACCCTGAATCGCTTTTTCTTCGCGAATGAGTTGATTGATGCGGGCCAGATACTGTCGAATGCGGGCTTTGTCCGATTCGATCTGTTTCGAGCGGTCTTCGCTCATCAACAGTTCGAGCAGCTTGACGAGGTCTTGTTGAACTTCGATTTGGTTCTTGGTGGCTTTGAAGAGTTGGTCCTGTTGGAGCAAGGCCGCGAGGTTATCGAGCCGACCGTTCAGGTCTTTGTCGCGGCTCATCTTGAAGGCTTGTTTGAGGAGGGCCGCTCGACGGGGGTCTTTGGCTTCAATGTCCGAGGCGAGCTTGTCGAGACTCCGCTCAAGCTGTTTGTACTTGTCGGCAATCGAACCCTGATCGACGACGACCTGCTCCCGCTCGCCCGGCTTTTTGTCGGCATCCGGATCGGCCGCTCTGCCCGCAGAAGTAAACACCCCAGATGCGGCGAAAACAATCAGGGCGTACACGCCCCAAGAAACACAGC
>JAYUFG010000500.1:0-9368 GCA_043738845.1 Planctomycetaceae bacterium | reverse complement strand
GGGAGTAAACCCGGCACTTTCAAAAAAAAATCGTCATGATCGGTCGCCGCAATCCAGTTTTCACTCGCCACCAACAAAAAGTAACAGCCTCGTAGCGTTTGATTCAAGTCCAACACGACGTTTTTCGTGCGGAATGCGGGCGTCAGAAACGCGGTCGTCGGGCTACACGGCAACTTGTGTCTGGTGATGAAGTCGAACACGTATTGTTCGTCGTAGTTGCGGCCTGGGTAGGCATCACCGTTTTCGCTTTCCGAATATGCCTGGATAAACGGCTTGCGAATGTCGATTTTCGGATTACTGATTTTTGCGAGCAACGCGGCGAGCAAAAATCGGGCACCAGCACGGTTACTTGGACAAAGTGCGACATATGCGATTTGATCGCGTGCGTCGGAGTTCTTGACAAACGATTTGCCTAACTGTTGTTTCGCATCGTGGTAGGCTTTTTCAAGAATCTCCGAACAATCGCTGGGTGCCATGCTGGTGTCCCGTCGCTAACTTGGAATCGTAATTGGTCCACAACACTTCGACTCGCTTGCCCTTGGTCGCATGATTCGTGCGAGCCTCCCCCACGACTTTCCGCCATTTCGGAGCGGGATACAATTGTTCCATCAACTCACACGGGTAATTCGACAAGGCCACCATTCCTTGCACGGAATTGAGCGTTTCTGCAAGTTCGACATGCTGCCCGTTCGTCATCTCATACCCATAGGCTTTGGAATCTCCCCGCGTATCGTGGATGTACGGTGGATCACAGTAAAAAAGTGTCTCTGGCGAATCGTACAATCGAATCACTTGCAATGCGGGACGATTTTCAATCTGCACTCGCAACAATCGCTCGGCAATGATCGGCAAGTCCTCGACGGCCCCTAACCAACGGCTGATGACACCGCTCATTCCGGCTCGACTGGTATTTTTGCAATTCGCCCAGCGGCCTAGAGTGGCCGTTTGTGCCAGACCGATCCGAACTTGTCGAGCGCGAACATAAAATCGTCGGGCCCGTTCTGGCGAATCAACCGTTGGATCGAGTTTACAAGCAATCGCGAACTCTTCACGCGAGAAAGGCGTGAGGCCGATGCTCTTCACGAGCGTTTCGCCGTTGTCACGCAAGACGCGAAAAAAATTGACAACCTCACCGTCCAAGTCGTTGTAAGTTTCGACCGGGGACGGTTCACGGTTCAAGAGGATTGCCCCGGAGCCAGCAAACGGTTCGCAGTAATGATGGCACTTCGGCAGCAGCGGCAACAGCCAATCAAGGTGCGAATACTTTCCGCCATACCAACCGAACGGAATGACCTTCGCCTGCCGCAGCGTTGCTACCGCTGGCGGCTTTGATTTCCGATTCTTACCCGGCGATGGTCCGGTACCTTCGATGGTGCTCATGGAGGAGCATTATATCGGAACGGAATCCGGTTGGAATAGGGTGGAAGAAAAACGAGCCAGACAGGCCGCGATTCCGGTTTCTTTCGGAAGGTGACGTTAGCTGAGATCGTTTGGGTTATTGCCAACGAACATTTCAGAACGGCCACACTTTCCGCATTCGGTCCCACGCACCGGGCTTTTCGGCCGTTTTTTCGGTTGGTTTGCTGGCCGTAGCGTCTTTGTTAGAAGGATCTTTACTTGCCGGGTCTTTGGAAATGGCGGGGGAGGCGGCCGTTTGAACCAGTGGGACATGTTGCGTGAGGTAGCGGGGCCAATAGCCTTCGAGCGTGCGGGCACAATCGCTCGTCTTGCCCGATTGCAGGGAGATGTTGGCGGAAGTGATGATCTTCGTGAGTTCGATCCGCTCGACTTCGCTAAAGGCCAAATCATACAGCCGCACGTCGTCGATCCAGACGTCGCCGGGACCGAGCATGTCGAACCGCACGCGAAGTTGCGTCAGTCCCGTCGTCGGCAGATCGTCGATCTGAAACACGTAGGGACTAAACTGGCGACCGATGCGGACGATGTTGTCGCCCGCCCCGACCGATGCAAAACGATAGTACGGTTTTCCATCCAGGATGCCCTCGACAGCCAGTCGCAGTTGCGGTTGCTTCTCAACATTTTCAATTCGCAAGCCGACCGAAACGGCCAGTCGTCCCGTCTGGGGCGACTCGAACGGCTCGCTCCGCACCGACAACACGCCGTTGGGGTTGGCGATTTTTAACACGGCCTGCTCCCCGGGACGCGTGGAATCGCGTTCGCGTTTCATCGCGTTCGGAACGCTGCATTCCCAACCGGGAAGTTTTCCGCCGCGATCCTCGGGCGTTTCGAAATTCGCGTTCAATGGAGCATTCAGCGGGGTCGGTGCCGCCAAGGCCGCCGTGCGCGCGGTCAGGTCGCGAATACGCTGATCGAGGGCGACTTCAACCTTTCCAACCACTGTCGTTTGGGGATGGGTGAATTTCACCTGCGACGACGAGAACACGGCCGCCGCAAGATCATACGGTGCAAGTTCAACGGTCCAGGAAGTTCCCGTCGGCGTTTCGAGTCGCCGGTTGCCACCCAAATCATCGAGCCGACAGTCCGACGGCATCTCGACCTGCAAGCGGACTGTCGCCGACCAGGGCGAATCGTTCACCAGATAAATGAACGTCTTTCCGTCTTTGGAATTCGTATGCGTTCGAATCACGATTGGCTGAGTCGCATCGGCAACATTCTCAAACCGCACGGCGGGCAACCGGCGAAACGCCTGCGTGAACTCGCGCAGGGCTGTTTCTTGTCCCAAGGGAACGAGCCAGCCCCCGTCAAAAATCGTTTGCACATCGAGCGTTGCGAGAGCGTGAACGAAATTCTGTCGATGTCCCTGCTCGGCCGTCGAAATCTGGGCGACCTGCCACGTGAACGATTTATTCTTGTCGAACGGACTCTTGGCATCAAACGAGGTAAGCCGATTTTTTTGCGGCTCATGAAAAATAAGCGACGCCGCCCCGCCGTTCGTCGCAAAGCGGCGATCCACTTCCGTCGCGCGATTGAATTCCAGATCAGCCGCCTGACCGGAGAAATTCGCACCGACGGCAATATGTTGCGGACGCGGAAACACAATGTCGGACAGATCGCGATAATTTTCGGTCCGCAACCCGACGACGCGCAAGGCTTCATCCGGTTTAACTCGTGTCGGCAGCGTGGGCCGCAAATTCGATTGCACGCCTGGCGCACCGAGCAAATTCATCCCGCATAAATAAAGTTTCGTCCCCGGCTTGGCGGTCGTGATTTCTTTAGCAATACGTTTATGAAAGGCGGTCATTTGCTCCGCCCGCCATTCGAGCCAAGCGTTTCGCTGTTTACCCAGCAGAAACCGTGCCCTCTCGCCGAATCGCTCTGGCCCCGCGCCGGGCACAACGATTTTTGTGTCGGCGGAAAATCGCCCGATGGTGTGATCGTCAAATCCCCATTCGTCACCGGGAAGAATCGCGTATCCGTCGGCGTTCATTTCCAAGGACAAACCGGCGAACGAAGAATGTTTCGCCGCACGTTCGACCGCTTCGCGAATCACCCGCATCATGGCCGCCTGCACTCGCTCGTCGAGGACATTGTAATACGGGGCCAACCCTCGCACAGAGTCTTGTCGCGCGACGAGCGGCGTTCCATCAGCTCCAATCCAACGAATTCCGGAAATGTCGTCCGTACCCTGTCGCGACAAAGTTTCAAGTTCCCGTAGCGGTGCGGCAAATTGCAAAGTCGGAATGCACTGAATCCCCTCGCGATCACACAGACGAAGAACAAGTTCCATTCCATCTTTGCGAACGGGATCGAGTCCTTGGTCGAAGAACGTGCCCGTGTCGTAACGAGGACTGGAATCAATCTGTCGGGTTGGATAGATCGCACTTCCGTCGGAGAGGACGCCGAGCATCAAACCATTTTGGCCGGTGTAATGTAAATGCTCGATCAACCGTGAACCACCCTCGAGATAGGTCTGCCAATCGGTCAAGCTGCGACCGCTCCAAGTGTCGAGGGCCTCGCTCGCCGAAAAATTCTGCGGGAACAGCGGCTTATGCAGATACGTCGCCAGCAAACGATTCGTCGTGTCTCCGGTGTCCGGCAGCAATCGCGGCAAGTGGGCCGGACCGGCGAGGATGCGAATCTTTCCATAAACCGCCCGGCTCGTTTCGCGGCGATTGCTGAACAGTATCAAAGGCGATTTCGTTCGCGGCCAAAACACAATCCGATGATGGAGCCATTTCGCCGCTGTCGGCGAAGCTTCGTCCGGCACCTCCACGCCCGAGTCGATTTCAATCGGCACCAATGCACCGGCCGCGTTCGGCTCCATAATGCTGATCCCCAGCGTCTGCGTGACATCACTCGGAAAATCGATCTCCAAAATGTGCGGAGTGCCCGGCTTGTTGATCGCCAAGGGATAGGCTTCCCAACTAAGGTCGCCATTGCGGGACGACGGCGCGAGCTGCACCAATGGACCGAGCGAATGTTGCCACGTTGCCGTGCGTCCGTTGTTCAGCGGCATTTTGCGAAAGTTGTTTAGTCCCGGCCAACTGGCCAAGCGGTCCCACGCCTTCGGACTTGCAGGATCAATTTCCGTCACGGGCGACCATGTCACTCGATTCGCCGCAGGCAAAGCGAGGGGTTGCGAACCGACCACGACAAATTGCAGCTTGCGATCAACAAGCGGCTTGTTCCACCGCAACAGCCCCCGTTCCGTCGCTTCCAGTGTCAGATCGTAAACACCTTCTTCGGCGGGAATGGAAATGGAGAGGGGCGCACTCGCCGGTTGTTCCGCCGTGCCGAGTTTGATTTCCAAGTCCTTTGACCAAAGTGCTTTTCCGCCACGGGTGCCCGCGAGTGATGCTTTCACATGCAGCACGGTTCCGCTGGGAAGATTAGGAAGCTGTGGCTGAATTTCGACGGGAAATTCCTCGCCCGGCGAAAACACGAGCGAGTCGCGATTAAACTTTACACGGAGCGCGTCTCCCGGCGCGCGGCGAACCAATACGCGATTTCCTTGCTCATCGAGTTGGCCATTGTGTCCCTCACGCAGCAAATCGCTGAGCGGGATTTCCAATGTGGCGGGCCGTTTGTCTGGCTCGCGGGCGGCAAATTCAATTTTTAGTTTGGCAGTGAGGGGCGCATTCACGGCGAAATCGACGCCATCATACGCTCGCGGGCTTCTGCCGCGAATTTCCAAGTGGTCGTCCTGTAACCAAATCGTGCCCGACTCGTCGGCTTCGACACCGAGCAAACGTGGGTCGGCAATGGTTCCGCTGGTGAGTGAAATCCGACCTTGCCAAATCCGTTCTGTGCCACCACCCCAGGCAACGCGAACTTGCAGCGTTGGCTCGGTCGAAGTTGCCTGTGTTCCAGCGGGCGTGAGTGCGGCAGTGTTAGGTTGGGTGAGTGGTAGAGTGGTGGCAGGTGTGGGTGCCAACGTGGGCGTTTTGTTTTCGTCGGCGGTCCAGGCAGCCCGCTCGACGGCTTGTCGATCAGGCGTTGCGCGTTCAGCGGTCTCGGGCAAATTCGTGTTGGCCAGGCCATTACTGATCGGGGCGAAGAGGTTCGGCTCGTCGCTATAGGCGCGGACCGCGAGCGCAGTCAGGAAACATGCCGCAAACAGCATCCTGAACTTCCCTATTGGCCGCGAGCGCACCTTGTGCGCCTGGGTCGGACGTCCTTGTCCGATCATGAAATGGCCCACGCTTTCGTTCCGCGAAGCACGATAAATCTCGTGAAAAACGACCGGGATTATAGGAGCCTGAGCAGATGGGAACTAGAGCGAGTTGCGGCAACTTGGCGTTAAAATGGACAAGACAGCCGGTTTGGCAAGGCGAATCGGACGATTCACGCCGTTCGAGACCGGTTTTTAACCTGCTGCCTGTTTACCACTCAGCCAGGACAGATTTCCCTCGGCGTCGAACGCCAAAGGTTGCGGCGAAGTCAGCACGGTCAGGTCGCTCCGCTGTTGTGCTTCCGCCAAATACGCCGCTGAAAGCATGACCTCCGCTACGTCGAGTGTGTTGCGAATCCAGATCATTTGAGCGTCGGGCGGCTCCACCAGTCCAATCGTTTGCAGCGCAGCCGTTAGGACTTCTCGATCTGTTTCAAAATGGATCGGCACCATCGCGGCCGTTGGATGATCGCCCGTGATGCAGTTGATCATCGTAATCTTTCGGTCCATCGCTTGCACGACGCGGGTCGCACAGAACTCGGCAATGCCAATGCCGGTCGCGTTGCCATGTGTTTCTTTGGTAAGCGAACGGACGATGATCCGTTTGATCTTGGGAAATTCGTCGGGACGCGGTTCATGATCGTTGTACTTGCGACCCACGACGTTCGCATCGAGTCCGAGACCACTGATGTTCTTGCCAATTTCATCCACGATCAGCACGTCAGCCCGATCAAAGGGCAAACGAGGGAGCCACTTTTTTGCCAAGGTCAACAATTCTTTTTCGCGCATTTCAAAATCGTGCGGAGCCACGGCCGCAATCAGGGCCGTCTCGTCGTGATGATTTTCGACGACCGCCAAGCCGCCGACGATGTGACATTTTTCAATGACTCGGTCGGCGACGCTACGAATGATTTGTCCGAAGGAATAACTTTGAATCGCCCGATGATAGATTTTCGCTCCTTCGTGCTTTCCCAATCCGATGAGCATCATTTTCATCAGGCCGCTTTCGATCTCGCCGACAAAACGAGTGTGCGGCTTAACGCGACCGCAAACGAACACATGATCGGCGGAAAAGGCGTGGCGGTCGAAGTGGACCGGGATTCCCTCGGCCGTTTCACACACGACGACCGTCTCCATGCTCGAGCGAATCGGACAGCCGCAAAACGCTTCAGTCACGCCGTAACCTTCGATCAACTTCTGCTGGCCCTCGGCCGTGCCGCCACCGTGACTACCCATCGCAGGGACGATGAACGGTTTTGCACCGAGCGATTGCAGGTACTGCACGATGGCCCGAATGATCGTTTTGATCTGAGCAATTCCTCGGCTTCCGCAGGTCACGGCAACCGATTGGCCCGCCGTAATTTTATATTCCAACCGCAACGAATGAAGCTGCGAGGCGACCTCGCCCGCGACATCATCGATTCGCGGGGCCTTGAAGTTTTGACGAACGCGAAAAACAGTAGGGAAGGAGAGCATGTAAGCTATTGTAGGTCAGGCCTGTGGCCTGACAAGTGATCGCCGGCCAACAACGAATTTCAATCCCGAAACTAAGGAGAGTGATCATTGCACGCTCCGCCACGTTCCTTAATGAACTCGGTGGCCCGGCTTCGCGCCACTGTCGGGACTAAGCAGAAAAATATCTTCGCCTCCCGCACCGGCTGCTGTGACCATTCCTTCGCTCGTACCAAACTTCATTTGACGCGGTGCCAAGTTGGCGACACAAATCACGAGTCGCCCGATGAGTTCTTCCGGTTTATATTTGCTCTTGATGCCCGCGAAAACCGTGCGGCGATCATCTCCGCCGAGTGACAACGTCAGCTTGAGTAGTTTCTTGGCTTCGGGAATGGCCTCGGCGTTCAGCACGCGAGCCACCCGCAGGTCGATTTTCGTAAATTCGTCAATCGTGCATTGCGGTGCCATTGGTTCGGCGACCAACGGTTCCGGTCCGTCGTTATAGGGCGATGTACTCGTCGGTGCGGTATTGGCTGGCGTCGTATCGGCCAATAAAACAGTTTCCGGCGTTGCAGGCGGTGCGGCAGCGGCAAACTCGGCTTTGGTCTCTTCAATCATCGCGGCAATCTCCTTGGGATCAATGCGGGTCAATAAGGGTTTGAATGTTTGAACGGCGGTGCCGACGAGCGGCGTTTGTGAATCGGTCCAACTCTTGATGGGCGAATTGAGCAGATTGCCCGATTGTTCGGAAAGCTTCGGCAGCACGGGCGTAAGGTACACCGCCAACTGTCGAAACAGATTGAGCGTCACGCTGCACACGTCCTGCACCCGCTGAGCATTGTTGGGGTCTTTGCGAAGCGTCCAGGGTTGATGGGCGTCCACGTACTGATTCGCGGCGTCAGCGAGGGCCATAATCTGTCGCATCGCCCGGCTGAAGTCGCATTTGTCGTAGGCTTCGGCAATCGATTCTCCTTCGGCGGCGGCCTTCGCAAATAGGCCGCCGTCGTCAGGATACGTTTTCGACAAGCCGGTCTCTTGCACGAAGCGAGCGGTGCGGCTGGCAAGGTTGACAACCTTGCCGACCAAATCGGAATTTACTTTCGCGGCGAATTCCTCGAGGTTCAAATCGAGATCGTCCAATCGCGAGCCGAGTTTCGATGCATAATAATAGCGAAGATAGGCCGGGTTGAGATGCTTCAAATACGTCTGCGCGAGAATAAACGTCCCGCGTGTTTTCGACATTTTCTCGCCGCCGACCGTCAAAAAACCGTGGATGTGAACCTTCTCCGGCAGTTGCAACCCGGCCGTTTTCAACATCGCAGGCCAAAAGAGCGTGTGGAAATAGGTGATGTCCTTGCCGATGAAGTGATGAATCTCGACGGTGTACACGTTGTCCGCTTTGCTTCCTTCGGTATGCGTGTTAACCTTTGGCCACCAATCGTCAAGTCGCTCGCCCGACTTGTCGCACCATTGCTTGAGCGACGCCATGTAACCAATCGGCGCGTCAAACCAGACGTACCAATAGTTGCCCGGACTGTCGGGAATCTCGAAACCAAAATAGGGCGCAGGGCGAGAGACGTCCCAATCACGGAGCGGCTCGCCGAGGAAGTGCCCTTTCAAATAGTTGGCGACTTCGTCTTGCAAATGTTTGCCCGACTGCGTCCACTGTTCGAGAAACTGATGTTGCTGTTCAATGGCGACGAATAAATGTTGGGCCGAACGCAATTCGGGCCTCGCGCCCGTCAGAGTGCTGTAAGGATTCACCAGATCGGCCGGACTATAGGTCGCGCCGCACTTCTCGCAGTTGTCGCCATATTGGTCGGGCGATTGACATTTGGGGCACGTCCCTTTTACGAAGCGGTCGGCGAGAAACGTGCCCGCCTGGGGATCGAAAAGCTGCGTGACCTCGCGCTCGACGATCATCCCTTTGGCCCGCAAGGCGTTCCAAATTTGTCCACACAGTTGGCGGTTTTCAAGGGAATGCGTGCTGCCATAATTGTCGAACTCGATTCCAAACCCGGCAAAGTCGCGAACGTGATGCTCGCGCATGTCAGCAATCAGGGCTTCCTCGCTGCGGCCTTCTTGACGGGCACGGATCATAATCGCCGTTCCGTGCGTATCGTCGGCACAGATGTAGACGCACTTTCGCCCACACAGTTTTTGAAAGCGAACCCAGATGTCGGTTTGCAAATACTCGACCAAATGGCCCAGGTGAATGTGGCCATTGGCGTAGGGGAGTGCTGAAGTGACGACGATCCGACGATTCTTCATGCGCAACGATTCTCCAATAATGAGCGACTTGTAGGGTCCGCTGTGCGGACCG
>JAYUFG010000499.1:0-9423 GCA_043738845.1 Planctomycetaceae bacterium | reverse complement strand
GCCTATCCAAGAACCCTCACCCCGGCCCTCTCCCACAGGGAGAGGGAGAAGTTTTCGGATCGGCTCAAAAGAGTCGAGCATTTCGGAACACCATCGGGACCATTTTCCGCCCACCACTTGAACCAGGAACCTGCGCCTGTGATTGCCTACGCCTCAACGATTTTCGTCAGCGCGTTCTTGTTGTTTCAAGTGCAACCGCTGATTGGCAAGAAAATTTTGCCGTGGTTCGGCGGGACGCCTGCCGTCTGGAACACGTGCATGCTCTTTTTCCAGATCGCGCTATTGTTGGGTTATGCGTACGCTCACTTTGTGGTGAAGCGGTTGCGACCGCGGGGGCAAATGCTGCTCCACTTTGGCGTCTTGGCGGCGACGCTCGTGTTTATGCCGATCGGGCCGACGAATGTTTGGAAACCGACCGGTGACGAGTCGCCGAATGTCGCGATCTTGCTCATGCTGGCGGCGACGATTGGTCTGCCCTACTTTTTGTTATCGACGACCGGACCCTTGTTGCAAGATTGGTTTCGACGGGCGAATCCTGGTGCGTCACCGTATCGCCTGTACGCCTTGTCGAACGTCGGGTCATTGCTGGCGTTGCTCAGTTACCCGTTCGTGTTTGAGCCGAATTTGGCGTGGAGCCAACAATCGTGGTGCTGGACGGCGGTGTACGGACTGTTTGTGTTGGGTTGCGGCTGGTGTGCTTGGCAGGTGGGGGTGAAAGAAACGGGTGACGCTACAACGACGACCGCTGCGGTTGCGGCGTTGCCACCCAAACCAGTTCGGTCGGCGTATCCACCGCCACTGCCGCCAACATCGCTCGGAAGTATAGGTGCGAAAATGATGTCGGGTAGAGGGCTAGAATTCGGTCCCCCCAGCATTTTGAAGATCGGTTTGTGGATCGTGTTGGCCGCGCTCGGTTCGGTCATGTTCATGGCGACCACAAATATGATGTGTATGGAGGTGCCGACCGTTCCCTTGTTGTACATTTTGCCCCTCGCGCTGTATCTCGTCTCGTTCATTATCACGTTCGAGAACGAGCGGTGGTATTGGCGACCGCTGGCGGGAACCTTGCTCTTACTCTTTGGCACTTGGGCAATGGTCGTGATGATCGAGGGAGCGGCCGTTAAGGTGTGGTTTCAGATTCCCGCTTATTTGGGTGCGGCGTTCGCGGGCTGTTATGTTTGCAATGGAGAATTGGCCCGTTCGAAGCCGCATCCCCAATACTTGACGTTGTTCTATTTGATGTTGGCGTTGGGCGGGGCAATCGGCGGGGCCTTGGTCGCCGTTGTTTGTCCGGTGACATTCAAGGGACTTTGGGAACTTCCGCTGGGGCTGGGTGCCGTGGCGAGCGTCTTCGTCGCACTGACCTATCAAGATTTCATGCTCTATCCGCACGACCGGCGAATTACCCTCGCGACCGTGTTGGCGATTGGGCTTCCCATTGCAATCATCCTGGGCGTTACGTTATTTCCGCTGGCCAAACAATTGATGTTGACCGGCAAAATCGTGGATAAGTCGTTGGGGTTCGATTTCACGAGGGAAAACATTGTGAACCTGATCGAGGCGTTGTTCGCCGCAGATGCTTGGAAGTGGTGGGTCGGAGGAGCGGTCGGGCTGGGAGCGGCAACCGGCTTGGCTTTTGTGGACGTGAAATGGCGCGCGGCGATGGCTACATCCATCGGGGCCATGATCATGTTGGGCGCGATCAATGTGACGTTCTTGCATGAGAATGAAACGAATAAAGACGCCAAGTTTGTCTCGAGGACGTACTACGGGATGTTGCGGATATTTAAGTACCACAAAGAGGACTACGGCGATTATTATCAATTGCTCAACGGTAACATCGATCACGGCTTTCAGTTGGACGACGAAGAAAAAAGATTTTGGCCCACTTCGTATTATTCCCAAGGGAGCGGAATCGGCGAGGCAATTCGCAAACACCCTTTGCGAATCGCCGATGCGGCCATGCACATTGGCGTGATCGGGCTGGGGACCGGCACGATTGCCACGTATGGCAAACCGGCCGATCAAATTCGCTTCTACGAAATCAATCCCATGGTCGAGGAGATCGCCAAAAATAAATTCACCTATTTAAGCGATTGCCAGGGGACGGTTACGGTCGTACTCGGCGACGCGCGCATTAGTATGGAACGCGAGTCGGCCGCAAACCAATCTCAACAGTTTGACGTACTCGCGATTGACGCCTTCAGTAGCGACTCGATTCCGCTACACTTGCTGACGAAAGAATGTATGCAGGTTTATCTGCAACACATGAAGCCCGACGGCGTGATCGCGTTTCATATTTCAAACCGCCATTTGAACCTCGCCCCGGTGGTGCGCGCCTTGGCGGAGGAGTTCAAAATGGATGTGCGGAGAATTTCGAACGAGGAGGATTCGTCGCAGGCGGCCCTCTCGTCCGACTGGGTTCTCGTTTCCAAAAACTGGAAATTATTGGAAGAGGCCGCCGCCGTGAATGGCAAAGCCTTTGCCGAAGATGTGGCTGATCCGGTCGATCCACCCGGCGACGCTGAAACAGGTGAAATGATCATCAAGAAAAAGAAACGTAAAAGTGCCCGCACGATCCTCTTCACCGACGACACGGCCAATCTATGGCAAGTGATCGATTGGTGAGCACGAAATGGTTTGTAGGGCGTACCAGGGTTCGTGGTGCCATCCAATTCAGGTACGGAGGGATGCGGACCCGACGGTTCAATCTCGTCGCGCCGTTACGAAGTACGTCAAATCAACCAATAACGCCTTCGACGGAGAATCGGGCAGGATTGCCAACTCAAACCTGGCTCTGGTCGCGAAGGAGATGGCTTTGTCACGAGCGTATTGCAGGGCATCAGTTCGTGAAAACCAATCAGTGAGGAGGTCGAGAGAATCGGACGAGTTGTTTTGCAACGAGTCGTTTTGTAAAGAGTTAATGAGTCGTGATTTTTCGGTGGAATTCAACTGATCGAGGAGGCGGATCAAAGGAAGCGTCGGCTTGAGTTGCATAAGGTCGGTGCCGAGCGATTTGCCAACTTCGGCTTCGTCTCCACAGACGTCCAGCAGATCATCGACAATTTGAAACGCAATCCCCAAATTTCGGCCGTAACGCTCGAGGGCAAGTTCAACGTCCTTTTCCGCACCGCTGTAATGCGAACCGAGCAAACAGCAACAGGCACACAACTCGGCTGTTTTTGCGTCGATAATGCTGAGATATTCTCCTTCGGAAAGATCAAACTTGGCCTGCGTGTTGATCTGTCGCAGTTCACCTTCGCAAACGATATTGGTCGAACGGCCAATCGTCCGACAGGCAAACGTACTCGACAGCGTGCTGGCCAAGTAGAAAGCATGTGTGAATAGATAGTCGCCAAGCAGAACGCTCGCTTTATTTCCCCAGCGGGAATTGACCGACTCTAAATGTCGGCGGAGCGTCGCTTCGTCCAAGATGTCGTCGTGAACGAGGGTCGCCGTGTGGATCATTTCGACGACCGCGCCCAAGACGGTGTGGTCGTGATTCAACGCACCGCTGGCTTTTCCCGCCAACAAGACCAGGGCGGGCCGTAACCGCTTGCCCCCTAATCGAAACGCATGTTGGGCCAGTTGATCGACGCAATCATTCTCATTACGAAGTTCGGTGCGGAGAAGCTGCTCGACTTGTTCCAACTCTGACACGACCGGCGCGTACAGCGTGCTGAGTTTTCGCCGCACGATTTCGCGTTGGGTTATAATGGGCGGCATACTATCGCTGTTGGGAACGGTTTGAAAATCGAAGATTCGTGGGTGGGCCATTTTCAACCGCCGTTATAGTTCAGGACGTGATTAGGAATTTTCCGTTCGTCGATAGGTTCCACTGCGACCGCCCGACTTTTCTTCCAAGCAGATCGCCTCAATCGTCAGTGAGCGGTCGATCCCTTTGCACATGTCATAAATGGTCAAGGCCGCCACGCTAACCGCCGTGAGGGCTTCCATCTCTACACCCGTTCGGGCGGTCACTCGAACCGTTGCCTCGATATAGACAGTCTCTTCATCCTCAAAATCAATATCGACCGTCACACCATCCAAGGGAAGCGTATGACACAAAGGGATCAAGTCTGCCGTTCGCTTGGCCGCCATGATGCCCGCCAGCCGGGCAATCTCCAGTACATCCCCTTTGGCCAGTTTCCGATTGCGAATGAGTTGCAGCGTGGCGGCGTTCATGGTCACGCAACCAGACGCCGTCGCAGTGCGAGCGGTGATCGGTTTTTCGCTTACATCGACCATGCGCGACTGTCCCTGCTCGTCGAAATGAGTAAATTCAGGCATGGGATAAGGGCGAATTGGCCGGGGATTTACAGAAATTGACTATGATTGAATGCGCTCCGAGCGGTGCAAAGCACCATCATTTTAGGGAGTTACGACCGTTCGTCGAGGGGTGCGAGTCCGTTTCACTGTGACATTAACCGAGATGCCCGACGTAGATTAACTGCGTGAGCAACATGCGGACCAGTTGAGAATCGGGTGGGCGAGAGGAAAGAATGCGCGATCCCGCGCTGTTTCTGGCCCCGTCCGCTCGGGGCATACTGGGCTGAAAAGCCCTTGAGAAATTGTTTGCGAAACATTATCCGTCGCGGGGGTCATCCGCGACGGGTTATGCGGAAATCGGCGAACTCTCGACTTTTTATTCTCTCCCGCGAATTGGTCTTACACCAATTCCTTGCGGGCACCAATCAACGTGCGAAGACGTTCGGCCAACAGGGCCGCATCAAACGGCTTCTTGAACGTCTCATTGATCGTCGAGCGATCAAAGCTGATCGAGTTGCCGTCGTCGGGCAACAAAGCGATCAACACCGTATCTCCGTACTCCGGATTCCGTCGGAGGTTCTGGCAAATTTGCAGAGCCTCAATCCGGCCGATGGAGAAATCGACGATGATGCAATCAGGGTGAAAACTTTCGGCTTGGATTCCGGCTTCGAACCCGCTGGCGGCAACCGCCAACTTGAACGAACGTTCCAACGGAAGTTCTCGTTTCAAATTCTCGATGAGAACTTGATCCTGGCCGACAACAAGGACTTTCGCCATTGCTTGATCTTCCAGGTCTCCCAAAGGCATACCATGCTCTTTGAGAAAACGAATTAAGTATTCACGCGGAATACGGCGGTCCTGGGAACCCGGAATACGGTATCCCTTCAAACGGCCGGAATCAAACCATTTACTCACTGTTCGCGGGGCCACTTTACAGATCTTTGCGACCTGTCCGGTTGTGAAAACCTTCATAGCAGGCTCTCCAATTACTCTCGCTGGTAGGGTAGGCTTCTGGAAAGACCAGTCTTTCCGAAAGCTAAATTGCCCCTTGCTTGCGGAGGTACGATCGCTCGTCGCGTTCCCTCATTGCCGACTGTGGGGCAGTCAGCCATTCCGCAAACATCTGGGTCGGGGCCGTACGTTAATCTCTGAATCTTGGCTCTGGCTCAGTTCCCTCTGACAGGTGCCTCTACTACTCTTCGGCAGTGGCACGTTCGGAATTGGTAGAAAAACCAAATTCTCAAGCATCTCTCGACACTTGCGAACGATTGGTTTGTCCCGCACAACTCTCACAGCAACCGCCGAGAACGGCGGGGGGGATTCAGACAGAAATCCGTTCGACCCTTGGCGGTCGTCCAACCTGTAACAGTCGGCGGATACACGCGGCGTGATGTTCTGGCAGGTTCCCCCCTGCGGTCGGCCGAGCATCCGGTTTGAGCGTTGTAACTCATTCCGAACACTTGCCTTCCGAAGATTACATTCGATTGTTAGGAGGGGTAGACTTTAGAAACTTTCTCCAATCGTAGGGAACAGTGGGGTGAATCGACCATTTCGGACAATGCCCCTCGTCCGGTTCGATCCGACCCTGCGGCCTCAAACCATTGTCCCGATTGAGGTTATAACGACGGGTCGTGTGGCACGTGCCGATTATGCCCGGTGGCGAAAATAAGCAGATTCAAGTGATAAACAATCGTATGCGGCTCCGGTGGTCGAGGCAAATTGCGAAGGGTTTTAACGATTGGGCGTAGTTTGCGGGGTGGCCCCGTGCTTAGTCCCTTGTACAAGCGGCGTCCCGCCGCTTGCATTCGGGATTTTAACCGGCCTCCACCGCTTAACCCGCTCCTCCTGGAGCGGGCTATTGGCTTGTCAGCGTGTTTCTCTGGCCTGTATTTGTCCCCGACGCGAGCAGTGGCTCGTTTCCATACATGTCGCTCCACCGCCCACTTTGCAACAAGTTTCGTAAGTCGTAAAATACTCCCAGTTAAGATTTTTCGACATCGGAGGTCACTGTGCCACTCGCTGAAAACAAAGTTCATCAAGGCGACTGCCTTGCCCTACTCAAAAAACTGTCCGATGGCTCGGTCGATCTAGCATTCGCCGATCCACCCTTCAATATCAACTACGAATACGACGTCTACAAAGACAAAAAACCCTACCTCGAGTATCTCGACTGGACTCGCAAATGGATGAGCCAGGTCTCTCGCGTCCTCAAACCAAACGGCACATTTTGGGTCGCGATTGGCGATGAATATGCGGCTGAATTCAAGCTGATCCTGCAAAACGAATTGAACTTAACCTGCCGTAGTTGGGTGATCTGGTACTACACCTTCGGCGTGAATTGCAAATCGAAATTCACCCGCTCGCACGCCCATCTGTTCCATTTCGTCAAAAACCCCAAAAACTATACCTTCAACGCCTTCGATCCTGATCTCCGAATTCCCTCCGCACGTCAGTTGGTCTACGCCGACATTCGCGCCAACCCACTGGGCCGACTTCCCGACGACACCTGGATTCTTCGCCCGCAAGATGTCCCCGATGGATTCAGTCCCGATTCCGACACGTGGTACTTCTCTCGCGTGGCGGGCACGTTCAAAGAACGCCGAGGTTTCCACGGCTGCCAGATGCCCGAACAACTTCTCGGACGCATCATTCGTGCCAGTTCGAACCTGGGCGACGAGACCAAACCGCCCGATCTAGTCCTTGATCCGTTCGCTGGAAGTGCGACCACCTTGGCAGTCGCGAAAAAACTTGGCCGCCGATTCATCGGTTGCGAACTTTCCGCAGAATACGTCACGCAGGGCAACGCGCGACTCAAGGGCACCTCCGTCGGCGAACCGCTGTCTGGTCCCGAAAACTCCGTCACAAGTGCCAAGCCAACGCCACGCCGCACCAAGAAATCACCAGATACTCCCAGCGTCTCTACCGAAATCATCCGTCGAGTGCCAGTCCCCAAACATGCCCTCATGTCCACCTTAAAACGGGAGCGAAAAAAGCAGTACACTGAGATCGAGTTGGAAGTGATTAACGCATTTCTGGTCTCACATGCTGGGTTTTCCGCTGATCGTGTCATTCTCGCGGATCCCGAATTGAATGCGGCATTTTTGGACGCATGTAAGTCGGCTGGCGTACCCGGAAATCCGGTCGACTGGAACCGCATGATTTTGCGAATGCGAAAGGCAAGTAAACTTCCACAACCTTCGGGACCGCGAAGAATATCAATCCGACGTGAACGCATGGATGATTTTAGTTTTGCTAGTGAGATAGCCTGGGAATGCATCCGTGAACAGAACGCGGGATTGTCTCTCGACGAAATCCTAAGCGATCCCGTTATCGCCCAAGAGTTTGATCGAACAGCGAATCGCTTTGCGCCCGGGTTTACTCCATTTCAATACCGATGGGCCGCCCTTTCGATCCGAAAATATGCCAAAAAAATACAGAAGGAAGCCGATGAGCTATTTGGCGGCCGTCGTCTTCCGCGTCTAACACACACTGATGCGACGAAGCTGTCCGATGTATTTAACGGACAAGTGGGTGCTTACGTTCTTCAATCTGAATCTGGCAACGCTCTCTATGCGGGCGAATCTCAAGACCTCGGAAATCGAATACGTCGCCACAGAGAAAATGGAATCCTTACCTTTGACCGTATCGCGATTAGGATTCCGATCGGTCAAAGCGTCTCAGAAAAATTCAAGGGGCTGGCTTTAAAGTTTGCGCTAATCGACAAATTTCAACCAAAATGGAATGTGTCGCGCCTTGGGCGGAGTAGATCGTGAGCCTAGATTTCATTCACGCCTTTCTTGAAATTCGCGATGGCAATTCGCCGGATCGCGTGGTGGTCGATCCCGTATTGAATCAATCCTACATCGATGCGTGCCGACAGCGTGGACTAACGGATAGCGTGCGAGAACTAAATATTGCCCTACTGAACGCCCGAAAAAAGGGACTGCTTACCGATCACAAATCTAAGCGGCTTGGAGGCATCCAGGGCGACGAGCCGTTTCGGTTTGCCAGCGAAATTGCCGCGCGGATTCTCGAACTACAACACCAAGTGTCGTTGGATGTGATCTTGTGCGATCCTCAACTGGTCGTGGAATTTGACCAGTTGGCTTCACAGATTGCGCCCGGCTATACGCCCTTTCAATATCGCTGGACGGCTCTCAATTTGCGCAAGAGGAGCCGTCTAAAGCCCGAGCAATTGTCGCGAGTACTTCCGCAAGAGGGCGTTTTTCTTGGGCGTTTGGATCAACTCGATTCGACGACGATTCCAAGCGAGCAGGGCATTTATTTATTTCACGCCAATCACGAAACTTTGTACATCGGCGAATCAGAAAACATTAGGTCTCGCCTTCGGAAACATCTCGATCATTCGGACAATAAAGAACTTGCCCGATGGCTTTGGGAGAACCCCTCGTCGGAAGGCCAGTTGGAAATTCGCGTTTTGCCAGCGGGCACAACCAAGCGAATTCGTCGAGCAGTGGAGGCGGAGCTAATCGCTTCCCGACAACCTCGGTTCAATATCTCGCAACGACCAGCAAAGAAACCATAGGCAACGACGTGACCATCGCAGAAACCTCTCTGGAGTATAGCGGACTCTATGAAGCCGAACTTTTATTGGAACTGATGCTGAGGTATTGGAGTCACCCTTTTGCGGCCGATAGTGATTTTCGCGAAAATCTAATCGAAGGAGCCGCAGAAGTCCTTCATGCGGCGATCAGTGGAATGACAATTGTTGACGGAATTCCATCCGAAAGTACAAACCTCGTGATGGCGATTTGGTATGCTGAGTGCGTTTCGGCCGGGCGGGAGGAAAGCGAGGCTTTCAAACAATTCGCGGAAAGACGAGAATGGTTAGATCGCATTCGACGAGCCCTGCCAGCATGTTTCTGTAACCCAGATGAATTGATTTGACACCATGACCCGTCACCCCTTCACACCCGCCGCAAAGCCCTTGTGGGATACCGTGCCACCCGATGCGCAAGAACACATTTTGAAACATGTCTGGTGTGGTCATTGCCTCAGCGGGCAACGTATTCTCGACTTCACGGGCGTCGAAGACGCAGGAGATATTATCCTACGAGGTTTTTGCCAAGAATGCGGGCATGTCATCGTTCGCCTCATTGAAACCTCCCAGGCACCACCCCGCCGATGAATACA
>JAYUFG010000498.1:0-25198 GCA_043738845.1 Planctomycetaceae bacterium | reverse complement strand
AACCGCGTTCCCACGCGGCGCGCTACCCGCTTGTACCGTTACCAATCAACTCCTAAATTTTACCGTCTTGACACCCCTGGCTCTTTCAGGGAAGGGCCACCCGCGAATTGCGTTTGAAATTGGTCACCGCCATTCCCATGATTGAAACCTCATCGCAACAAAACCGATACTATCGATACGACCCGAATGCAAATTCCTTTGCCGGAGTGGGATTCTCACGAAACGACGACGATAGGATCACGAACATCCATTTCGAAGATCCTCCGGTTTTGGCGACTTGGAATGCACCAACATGTCACGTCTTCGAGGACAATCCGCCGACCAATGGCGATTTTCCAAGTGTAAGTAACTTTTGTAGCGTTCCGCTCGTAAGTGAACGAGCGTGGCGAATCCTTCAACCACTGATCGGTCACAATTGCGAAGCATTGCCCATTATTCATCCCTCCGGGAAGTCCTACTTCTTGATTCATGTCTTGGACACTATCGACGCATTGGATATCGAACAAAGTGAAGTGAGTCGTAGTGAGGGTCGAGATCGGCGCGTGAGGCGTATTTATCAATATGTCTTGAAGACTTCACTACTTGAAGGTAAACATATCTTCAAACTCCCATTGATGAGCGGTGGAGAACTTATCGTCGATGATGAGTTTCGCACAGCGGTCGAACAAAATGGCTTGCAAGGTTTGCGATTTAAGCCGATTCCGATGAAGCCATTAGAATGATAATGTTATAATGTTATTGCCCACTGTAACGGCCCACCGACTTTCGCGGTCGCGTTTTTCGAGGAATTTGCAAGCGGATTTTGACCGGTATCCTGGTGATGAACGGTGAGGATCGCGTGTCAACGCCTTTTGAAGCGGAGGTTCTTTGGCAATTGATGAGAATTGGAGCGTTCAGATGGCAGAAGCTACGCTCCGCACGTATCGCGAGCGCAGAAGCAGCAAGAACTGATCGGTGGGTTTAGGCCGCGCGGCTGAGCGTGATGATCGGCAAGTGCCGCCGACCGCCGTGGAACTCGACCGAGAGTTCCAACTTCGCACCCGGCTTCCCGCGAACGAGTGCCCACGGCTTCGCACACGGCGAACCGCGGGGCCAACCCGAACGTGGTTCGTAACGGGGTTTGCGAATGCTGGCAAATTCCCGTCGATAGTTTTCATTCGGCGTTGCCCCGCTCAAAAACTCATGCGGCCGATGTTCGTTGTACCAATGGGCGATCAAATCTAGTTCCAAGTCATACTTTTTCTGATCGAACGGCACGACGATTTCCCGGAGCAATTCCTTCAACGAGCGAATAAACCGCTCGACAACGGCGATGCTCCCATGCTGGCCGACCGCCCCGAAACGGGGACGGATGTTCCGGCGTTTGCACCATGCCTTAAACCCATCGCACCAAAATTGCGAGCCTTTGTCGCAGACCACATATTTCGGTTTGGCTTTCGTTCTTCGAATAGCTTGATTCAGACACGTTTGTACGTCGCGAGTAGTGCTGGCTGGTTTCCAACCGGGGGCGCAGCCAAGACGTATGCTGTGTTCGCCGGTTAACAGCCCAGCGGGAGTCGCACAACGAAGGTTGTTCCGTAGTGGACTTCACTCGTCGCGGTGATGGTTCCTTGGTGGGCGTCGATGATGCTTTTGCAGATGGCGAGGCCGAGGCCGGCACCGCCGAGTTCGCGGGAGCGAGATTCTTCGACGCGATAGAATCGTTCAAAGATGCGCGGTAAGTGTTCGGGCGGAATGCCTAGCCCGGTGTCGGATATGGTCAGAATAGCGAAGTTGTTTTCCGAACGGAGGGTTGCCTGGGCAGTTCCGCCGGGGCGGTTGTATAAAATCGCGTTCGTCAAAATGTTGGCGACGACCTGCGTGAGGCGGAACGGGTCGGCGTGCAGTTGGACCGGTTGCAGGTCGAGGGTAAGCGAAACTTTTCGTTCGGCAGCCAGCGACTCGACCAACGCGGCGCAATCCTCGACGGTGTTTTTCAAGTCGAAGGTCTCGCGGCGGAGTTGCAACTTGCCTGCATCGCCCCGGGCGAGAACGAGCAGCGACTCGACGAGGGGCCGCATTCGTTTCGCGGCGCGAAGACAAGTTTCCAGTGCGGCCGAGTATTCCTCGGGGCTGCGGGGTTTGTTCAGGGCCGATTCCGCTTCGGTATGAATGACCGCAAGGGGTGTTCGCAATTCGTGCGAGGCATCGGCGGCGAACTGGGTTTGACGTTCAAAGGCGGCTTGCAGTCGGGCGAACATCGAATTCAACACGTGGGCCAAACCGCCCAACTCGCTGTGTGTTTTCGCGACGTTGATCCGCTCGGAAAGATTCGTTTCGGAAATCGACTGGGCGGTTTTTTGGATCGCCTCGATGGGGCGGAGAATTTGATTGGTGAGGAGCCAGCCTGCGAGCAAACCAATGAGCAGGATGGCCGCACCGGTCGCGGCGAGAATCCCCAACAGATTTTGCAATTCCTGATCGTCGAAGCTGGTCGGCTTGCCGACGAGGACGAGCGTTCCGCCGGGTCCGACGAGAAACGCCTCTCGCACGCGGTCCCGATTGCGAAACTGAACGCGGGGAGGTTGGCCGATTTCGGAAGCTGGTTGTGGCAGGGGAACATCGCGAGCGGCTGCGGTGGAAAGGGACGACCGCGCGAACGTGTCGTCGTGATGCCAAATCACAAAGTAACGCGATTGTTGGTTGTCCTCTTCGTATCGACGCAGCACACCATCGGGCAGACCAATTCCACCCACGGGCGGTGATGGTTGTTCTCCCGGCGGGCGAGATCGTTCTCCCGGCGGCGGTTCTGGTTCCTCGCGCGGTGGACGAGGTTGTCCGTCGCGAAGTGGCGGCGGCGGCCTGAAGTCTGGGCCAAGTCCTGGGTCAAAGCCTGGACGAAATCCTGGCTCGGGCACTAAACGCACACGAACCGTGAGGACTTCGACCGAACTGCTTAAATCGGCGTCCATCGTTTGTCGGCGGGCGTGTCGTTGTTGAAAGTACATCGCCCCACCGAGTCCGCCGGTGGCGAACAGCAGAATGATTGAGTACCAAAACAACAGCGACCAGCGAATCGACTTAAACATCGATAATGTATCCTTGTCCCCGCCGGGTCGTGACGATTTCCTTGCCGAGCTTACGACGAATGTTGGCAATGTACACATCGACCAAGTTGGACAGGCTGTCGTCGTTCTCGTCGAACAGGTGGTCGTAGATCATCGTTCGCGTGACCAACTCGCCGCGATGAATAGCCAGAAACTCGATGAGCGAATACTCGCGGGCGGTGAGTGCGACTCTGGCGCCGGCATGAATTACGGAACGCGTTCGCAGGTCGATCTTGATGTCGCCGATTTCGATCACCGAAGTCGATCCGCCCGCCGCGCGGCGAATGAGTGCCCGCAATCGTGACAGCAATTCGACCAAGTCAAACGGTTTGACGAGATAATCGTCTGCGCCGGAATCGAGGCCGCGTACTCGGTCGGGAACGGTGTCGCGCGCGGAGAGAACCAGCACGGGCGTTTTTTTGGTCTGTCGCAGTTGGCGGAGGATTTCCCAGCCGTCGATTTTGGGCAACATGATATCGAGCAGTACACACTCGTAGTCCACACGCAACGCCTTGGCGAGACCTTCAGCACCGTCATTGGCTTCGTCCACGGCGTAACCCGACTCGCGGAGCGAGCGGGCCAAAGCTCGCAGGAGGTCGGGATCATCTTCGACGATGAGGACGCGCATGGACAGGCTTTGGGAGGTTGAGGATGGTACTTTCGACGCCAAGGCGTCGGCGGGGTAGAGTGCCGAACCAATGCAATAATACCTCATACGGGGGAAAATCGCAGCGTGCTCGCACCTACTTCAGCCGGATTTCAGGTTCCTTTCATGTTCGCTTTAGGTGGTTTCGAGTAAGCTGATTTATGTTCCGGCAACCGTTCGTCCGTTATTTCTATATCGTCGCGCTTCCAAATCGGGAGAATATATGCCCACCCACCTGAAGCTATTGCTAACGCTCTTATTGTTGCTCGGCGTCCGTCCGCTCTGGGCGGCCAAGCCCGGCTTGCGGGGAAATAAAACGCCGTTCAGCAATGAAGTGACGATTAAAGTCGAAGGGGAGTATCGCCTCATTCAGTCGAATGGAATTCCCAACCACGAGACAGGCGATTTTCCCGGCAAAGGAAATCCGAACACGATTGGTCCGCAGAAGTACGATTTTCGAGTCCCGGCGAATCCGAAAATCGCCGAAAACACAAGTGCGCCAAGAATGCAGCCGTTCGGGATCGCTGTGAACGGTGTCGTGTTCGATCCGGGTGCGGCCGAGTGGTGGAATGGCGACCACAATTGGCAATATGAACCGCTAACGTTGGCACCGCTCTATTTGGGAACCGACGCGAGTCATGCTCATGTGCAACCGAATGGAGCGTATCATTATCATGGAATTCCTGTCGCTCTCGTGCAAGCCTTGACGGACGGCAAAGAGAAAATGGTGATTGTCGGTTGGGCGGCGGACGGCTTTCCGATTTACAATTCTTTCGGTCACACCGATTCCAAAGACGCCAAGAGCGCGCTGAAAGTCCTCAAGTCGAGTTTTCGCGTGAAGGAAGGGACTCGACCTAGCGGGCCGGGCGGCGCGTATGACGGAAAATTTGTCGCCGACTATGAATATGTGAAAGACCAGGGCGATTTGGACGAGTGCAATGGTCGCGTGGCGGTGACGCCCGATTATCCCGACGGCATTTATCACTACGTACTCACGAAAGACTTTCCGTTTATTCCGCGACAATATCGGGGAACGCCGGACCCGAGTTTTCAGCGCGGACCTGGACCGGGTGGACTGGCGGGCGGGCCGCGTGGTGTTGGTCCAGGTGGCACCATCCACGTCATTCCGCGTTATGCCCAAGATGCCGTGAAACTCACAGCCGAACAGCAGCCACAGGTGGAAGCGTTGGACAAAGAGGTCAAAGAAAAGCTCGAAAAAATTCTGACGCCTGAACAAATGAAAACGCTCCAAGACGCCCGACCGCCCGGCGGTCCGGGTAGTTTGCCCGGCGTACCGGGTGGTGCGGGCGGTAATCCGGGAGTCGGTGGGCAGCCAGGAGTTCGCCCGCCGAGCAATCCTAGTCCTGCGATTGACAACACCCCGAAAAACGATGTGCCGAGCAACACGCCAGCACCTACTCCCGCGATCAAACCGACGATCAACGAAAAGTCCGCAACTCCGAACGTCCTCATACTCCTGGTTGATGATCTGGGTTGGAACGGTGTCGGTTTTCACGACCCCCAATCGACAACTCCCAATCTGAATCGATTGGCCAAAGAAGGTCTCGAATTGCAACGGTTCTATACCTATCCTGTTTGTAGCCCGGCCCGCGCGGCGTTGCTTTCGGGTCAGATGCCGCGACGTTTTGGCATTGTCGATGCACTCGGTCCACAACAGGCGGGAATGCCAAAAGGTACGATCACTTTGCCCGGGACATTTCGCGCGGCCGGTTATCAAACATCGCTCATTGGCAAATGGCATTTAGGAATCGACAGTCCACCGTTACAGATTGGATTCGAGCATTTTTATGGTTTCATGAGTGCAGAGGTTGACTATTTCAAGCACACCGATCATCGCGGCGTGATCGATTGGCAGCGGGACGGAAAAACTGTTGAAGAAATGGGCTATTCGACTTATTTGTTCGCCGACGAAGCGATTCGTCAACTGAAGCAGCGAGACACCAAGCGGCCGTTCTTCATGGAGGTTGCGTTCAATGCGCCGCATTTTCCGCTCGCCGCGCCGGAGGAACTTCTCGCAAAGCACAAATTGGGCGGCGGTGTTTATGCGGCGGTTGTCGAAGGGATGGATATCGCCATTGGGCGTATTCTTTCGGCACTGGATGAGCAAGGGCTGCGCGACAATACGCTGGTCGTGTTTTACTCAGACAACGGTGCCACGCGCCGCGACAGCAACAACACGCCACTGAGCTTTGGCAAAGATACGATCTATGAAGGGGGAATTCGCACCCCGGCGATTGTGCGCTGGCCGGGGCATACGCCCGTCGGTGCGGTCTCACAACAACCAATTTCCGGCCAGGATTGGTTTCCGACGATTGCAGCCGCAGCGGGTGTGCCCGTGCCGGAAAACGCCAAGCTCGACGGTCGCAATCAATGGCCGTCGCTCCAGACCGGCAAGCCGATTGACCGCGAACCGTTTTTGATTGCCTCGCATGACATTGCCCTGATTGACGGCGATTGGAAATTGATCGAATGGGTTTCAGGGCAACATTCGTTGTTCAACTTGCGAACCGACATTTCCGAAACCAAAGACGAATTTACGAAGCAGACGGAACTTTCCCAACGACTTTTGGTCAAACTGACGGAACTAAAAAAAGATCTTCCGGCGGCACCCGCGCGGCGGGGTCCAGGTGGCGGTCCACCCGGCAAGAACAAGACTTCGATCACCGTGCCATTAGACTTGAAACGTGTTGATGAATTCTGAACGGTTATTTACTGAGTCATTCACTGAGCGGCAGCGAATGAGTTTCTCGCAAACCTTATTTTCCATCCCACTCCTTTTCTTTTTCAGGGTGAACCCCATGCGTCGCATCCCAGCACTTCTTTTGATTCTTGGTCTGTTCTCAACCGCCTACTTTTCCGTTCAAGCGATCGCGCAGAAGGAACCAAGTCCAGGAAAACAGGCCGAGAATAAACCGGCCGATCCACCATCGGCTGCTCCCGCGCCCGCTCCTGCTCCGCCGGGTGCTGGCGAACCAGGGCAGCGTGGACCGGGGCAGCCCGGCGGGCCGGGGCAACCTGGTGGCCCCGCTGGACCGGGTGGGTTTCGTCTCTTGCCACGATTTGTCGTCGAGAGCCTGAAGTTGACGAGCGAACAGGAGGAAAAGATTACGGCTCTCGAAAAAGAAACGAAGGAGAAACTCGACAAAATTCTAACCCCTGAACAACTGAAAATTTTGCAAGAAGCCCGTCCGCCGCGCGGTCAAGGTGGTCCGGGTCAAGGTAGTCCAGGCCAAGGCGGGCCGGGTGGTCCTCCGCGTCGTCCTGAAGGGGGTCCTCCGGGAAGTGCGCCTGGCCTTGACGCTCCGAGTGGCAGTCGTCCTAACAACGTGCGGCCTCCGGCGGAAGAAGAACCCGCCGCTCCCGCCAAGAGTTCAAAGTCTTAGCATACGACCAACGTGTTATCGGAATTGAACGAAGAAATCTCTGCGTGGTTCATACGACGTCCGCTGTGGATCGTCGTATGAACCCTGTTTAAGCATTGAATTGTCCATACATTATTTGGGAGGCTCGTTGTGATGCGTTCCGTTCGTTGGGGAATCGTTTTGTTTTTGGGTGTTGGCCTGGTTGTTACACTTGGCCGGGCTGCCGATTGGACGCGCTTTCGTGGACCAAACGGCGATGGTCACAGTGCCGATACCAACCTGCCCGAAAAATGGAGTGATTCCGAAAATCTGAAATGGAAAACCGAAATGCCGGGTGCAGGCTCTTCCAGTCCCATTGTCATAGGCAAGCACGTTTTTGTGACCTGTTATTCCGGTTACGGTTTGCCCAAGTCGAACGGCGGAGAGACCAAGTCGCTACAACGACAACTGGTGTGCCTTAATCGGGCCGACGGAACCGTTCTCTGGACCAAGACGGTCGCCAATGAGTCGCCTGAGGACGACTATCAAGGTTTCATTTCCGAACATGGTTATGCGAGCAATACGCCCGTCACCGATGGCGAGCGGGTGTATTGTTTCTTTGGCAAGAGTGGCGTTCTGGCGTTCGACTTTGAGGGAAAGAAAATGTGGCAGACCGACGTTGGCAAGTCGTCGAGCAATCGCCGCTGGGGGTCGGGTGCCAGTTTATTGCTGCACAACGATCTGGTCATTGTGAATGCGTCCGAAGAAAGCAAGTCGATTCGTGGTCTCGACAAAAAGACCGGTAAGGAAGTTTGGAGTGCTCCCGGTGCGGCGTTGGAATTGGCCTACGGGACGCCTGCGTTGGCGACCTCAAAGGAGAATCGAACCGATCTGGTGATCTCGGTCCCCGGCGAGATTTGGGGACTCAATCCTGACACGGGAAAACTGCGTTGGCACGCCGCTCACCTGCTCACCGGCAACATTTGCCCGAGCATGATCGTCGATGGGGAAACGGCCTACGTCTTTGGTGGTTTTCGTTCGTCGGGCAGTTTTACGATTCGCGCTGGTGGGTCGGGCGACGTGGTCAAGTCGCACATCGGCTGGTCCAGCCGCAATAGTTCCTACGTGGCCACGCCCGTCCTGCATGAAAAACATCTGTATTGGGTCGATGACCACGGCCAAGCGTTTTGTATCTCGGCCGAAACGGGCGAGCAGGTCTATCAAGAGCGGGTTAAGGAAGTCGAGGCTGGCGGCCGTCCGGTGTATGCGTCGCCGGTCGTGGCGAACGGAAAGATATTTGTGCAAACGCGGTGGAGCGGCGTTCTCATTCTTCCAGCCTCACCGGAGTTCAAGGTTCTCGTCCAAAACAAGTTCAGCGGAGACGACAGCGATTTTAACGCCACCCCGGCCATCAGCGACAATGAACTTTTCTTGCGGTCCAACAAGTTTCTCTATTGCGTCGGGAAAGAAGGGAGCAAATAATTGGAAGTAACGCGAGGGACATCCCGAGTATTCATCCTCATGATCCGTACAGTGGACCCGACGCGGCTTTCATCGCGAATTCAGGTTCCCTTCACCGAGGTTTCAGGTGTCCTTGCGTATCATTCCATGCGGAAAGGGACCGCGAGATTCGCCAAGCATCTCAGCGGCGAATGTGGTCAATACTATTTTTGGAAAAGAAACCCTTCCTCTCCTCGACAGAAAGCGAACGGTGCCCATGAGAAGACTTGAAGCGTCGTCGAATGTTTGAGCATATCTCCTCTCGTCGCGGGCAACCATCTCATCTCCACCCGCAAAACATCTCATCTGAAAAATAAACGCAAATGAACACAAACCTGATTGGCTCGCGCTGCGCGATTCGAGCCATAAAACTTGGGGGGCAACTTTCGTTGGCATTGGCCGTCGTGTGCGGCGGTTTCAATATCATGGTTCTGGCCGAAGATCGCACGCTCGATGGCAGTGGCAACAATCTGACCAATACGCAGTGGGGCGCGGCCGACACCGTGTTCACGCGCGGCAGCAGTGGTGCTTTCTACAGCAACAATGACGGCTTTTCTCCCGGCGGAAGCACGCGAGATAGTGCGCGGGCCATCAGTAACGAGGTCGTGAAGCAGGGAGCACTCGACGTTCCCGACGCTCGATTTCTGACGGGCATGACGTATACCTGGGGCCAGTTTCTCGACCATGATCTCGATCTGACAACCAGTGGCAATGTGTCGTTCAATATCGTGGTGCCGACGGGTGATCTGAGTTTTGATCCACTTTCGACAGGAACGAAAACGATTCCGTTGAGCCGCTCGAATTTCGATCCGACGACGGGAAACAGTGTGGCCAATCCGCGTCAACAGATCAATCATGCCTCTTCTTGGATTGATGCTTCGATGGTCTATGGCACGAATGCGACACGTGCCAATTGGCTGCGCAGCACCAACAACGATGGCAAATTGAAAGTTACGGCCGCCGACGTCACGCACGGCGTACTCTTGCCACACAACGACGGCACGCAGGTCATGGATAACCCGTTTGGTTCCGGTACGGACGCATCTCTCTTTGTCGCTGGCGATCCTCGGGCGAATGAGCAAATTGGTTTGACCTCGATGCAAACCCTTTTTCTGCGAGAGCACAATCGGATTGTTGATTTGTTGCATGTCGAACATCCCACTTGGAATAGCGATGCCTTGTATCAGGGTGCCCGAAAAATCGTGGGGGGCGAGATTCAAGCGGTCACGTATCGTGAATTTGTTCCCGCCGTGTTGGGGAACAATGCACTTCCGGCCTATACGGGCTATCAGTCAAACGTCAACGGTTCCGTGAAGAATGAATTTGCAACCGCCGGTTTTCGGCTTGGTCATTCGATGCTCGATTCGGACACGCGACTGGTCAATCCCGACGGTTCGACCAAAGTGCTGTTTGAATTGAAGCAGGTTTTCTTCAACCCGTCGCTGGTGACGAGCAATGACATTTCGCCGGTCTTTCGTGGGCTGGCCGAAGAAGTTCAGCAATCGACCGATGTGCATATTGTCGATGATCTGCGGAACTTTCTGTTTGGCAACCCGGGGAGCGGCGGGCTCGATTTGGCTTCGCTCAACATTCAACGGGGCCGCGATCATGGACTGCCGGATTATAATGAAATGCGGTTTGAGTATGGTTTGGCCAAGCTCACGAGTTTCGGCCAAATCACCTCGGACCCGACAGTCCAATCGGCATTGGCGTTCATTTATCAAAACGACATCAACAACATCGACCCCTGGGTCGGGATGTTGGCCGAGGATCATCTGGCCGGGTCGAGCGTCGGGCCGCTGGTATCAGCGATTCTAGCGGATCAGTTCCTGCGGACGCGGGATGGAGATCGGTTTTTCTATCTGAATGATTCGTTTCTGAATTCCGATCAGGTCGCAATCGACGCACTCAACCTGTCGTTCAGCCAGATTATTGGACTGGACGCGGGCGTCGCCGGTCTGCAAGACAATGTCTTTTTCGCTACGCCGGAGCCGAGCAGCTTTGCCATGTTGAGTATCGGTGCGGCGGGTCTGTTTTTGATCGCGCGGCGCAAGCGATGGAGGGGGCAATAAGGAAAAGATTCGTTGCCCGCCCCGAACTTCGAACGCACTCACCTTAGTCGGTTCGCTGGCGAACCTTTAGCGCGGCGACAAACTCTCGCCGCGCTGGTGGTCCGCCCAGCGGACGCGATGTAGTGCGAGAAACAGCGTTGACAGAGACCACAATTTTATCGCGGTGGTGGCATTGAGGGCGGGCCGTCTGATTTTGTCGAATGAGCGATAAACGCATTGATCCAGGGCACCACTAACATCAAGGTGCCCAACACCATGAAGCCCACGCCGAAACCACGCAGCACCGCCGCAATCACGCGAAGTTCGGAATTTTGATGGTTGTTAAACGCCTGGGCAAATTCGGCTGGGTTGGCGAAATTCAGCGTCGGTTCAAGATAACTTCCCCCGGCAAAAAAACCCGCCCCGAGCGCGATCGCTCCGATGCACACGATTTGCAAAAACTTTCCCATTTAGAAAACTCCTTTTGGAAAATACTGCTTTTAAGGTTTTCAACTTCAGGTGATTCAAAGTAAAACAATCCCGTGAACCGGACGAACGACGGTTTGAATAAAGGTCATGGCTTCTGCTTCTTGAGAACGATGAGCATTTGCCCCGACTTCTCCTTGGCGGCGAATTCCGTGGGCCGCTTGTTCACATCAGAACCATGCCAACAGATTTTTAGCTCGTCAACTGACACTTCGTAGATTGCCAGCAACGGCTTATTCTTTTCGGGAAGGAAGATGTCGATCTGCTTCGGCGATTCCTTGGGGTTTGTCTTAAAAGAACATGTCACCGCATCTGGGCTGTCGATTTTAAGGACCACTTTGTTCGCATTGAAATCAATCCAAACCTGCTTGACTTCCTTATCGGCTGCCATTTCCCCGTTGTTTTCCAGAGATTGAGCCTTCCATAATCCTTGCAACGATGTGGCGGCTTCATCGACGTAAGCCCCGTCGGAAGCCTGCTGATCGGGCAGAGCCTTATCGGCGCGAACTTCCTTGCACCTGATGTCGAGGTAAACTTTTCCAGCGGCGTCGGTCGCGATCGCACTCCACTCTTTGGTATCTTTGTTCGGAAACCGCGATGTCGTTCGCATGGTCACGCCGTTCGGATGGGGTGCCGTCCCCTCGAAGGCCTGTGTCTTCGCGTTCCAATGAATTGTGAAGTCGGCCCGATTTCCACCGGGGACTTGAAACATTGTGTAATGAAAGGCCTTCTCGCCTTGATCATAGTGCCAGATGCCAAGATGATCTGACCCGTTGGCAGGACTCTTACGATCCTCCAAAAACCAGCCGTCCATGATCCATTTCGTTGTGGCCACATCGCCGCTGGTGCGAACCTCTTCGGGCGTCCACTCGGCTTTTTTGGCGACGAACTCGGCGACCTTCCACGTTCCCACTAACCGATCAAGTTCTTTAAGCTCGGTGGGACGGGCAGGCGGGTCCGCGCAAATTGCAACCCCCAACGTCAGATTCGTCACGAACAGCGAAACGAGAAATTGAAACTTCATAGCTCAGGGCCTTCTTGAAATGGTTTGGCAATGAAAGCAATGGACGAACGACATTGGTTTAGAGGGTCGGCCAGAACGTGGAACGATTCAAGCCATTCCCTGCGTTCCCCCTCCTAAATAACCATGCGTCATCCTAACGCGAATGACGACCGGGGGCAAATATAACGCAAATACATGCTCGGGTCGCGAAATGTCTCGCCAGGCTTTTTGGGGAGAAGCGAACGGATTGGGACTGCGGAAGACCTATCGCGGAAAAAACTGCTCCACCGTCGCGAGAAATTCAACCGGCGTACTCACCCGCGTGATGTTCGCTCGAAAGTCGCGACAGCCCCGGCGACCTTGCGCATAACAAACCGCAAATTTCCGCATAAGTTGCGTTCCCTTTTCATCGCCAAAGCGGTGCCGCACGAGTGTGAAGTGGTGCAGCAACAGTTCCCGTTCCTCCGCCAATGTCAGATCAGCCGGGATCGGTTCGCCCTTCAACGCCGCTGCGGCTTGGGAAAAGAGCCACGGCTTTCGCAACGCCGCTCGGGCAATCATCACGCCATCGACCCGATAGCGGCGAAACGCCTCGACGACTTTTTGCGGCGAGTCGAGGTCGCCGTTGCCAATGAGCGGAATCCGTTTGAGATGCGATTTAATTTCCGAAATACGTTCCCAATCGGCCGAACCTTGAAAGAAATCCGCCGCCGTGCGGCCATGCACCGTGAGAGCCGCACCGCCAGCTTCCTCAACGGCCTTGGCCACTTCAATCGACGTGATATTGTCGCGATTGCAACCGAGCCGAATTTTCGCCGTGACGGGCGTCGGCGCACAGGCTTTGGCAACCCGCTCGACAATCGCCCCGACCCGTTGCGGGTCGCGGAGCAAATACGAGCCACTCTCGGCCTTCAAAATATCTCGGACGGGACAGCCGAAGTTGATATCGACAATGGTCACTCCGTACTCACGAGCCAGTTTCGCCCCGACTTCCGCGAGTAAGCCGGGATCGCTGTCCCACATTTGCACTTGCAGGGGACGCGGCTCATCAACAACGCCCCACAACCGACCATGCTGCTCGTGAGCAACCTCGTCGAGATATTGAAAACTCTTGGCCGAGATCATTTCGGTCGCTTGCAATCCGGCTCCGCCGAACTCGCGAACGACCTGACGAAAAGCGTAATTGGTGTAGCCCGCCATCGGGGCTTGCAAAATCGGCGGGTCGATCACGACATTGCCAATGTGGAGTGGGGCGATTTTCGGCAAGGGTAACGGAGGGTCCGACATGATCGGCGATTCCGAGACGTTCGCCTGATCGGGTGATAAAGGGACGAGGATATTCATGATTAGAGAGCGTGCGGCCAAACTTCCTGGCAGTCGGTACGGGAGAGTGTTCGAATTGGTTGTCCCGAGCGAAAGTGCTGCGGCGGCGAGGCATCCTATTTTACCTGTTTCTTTCGTCGGCGACCAGCGAAGCGAATTGACGAATGGACCTATCGGCGGCCCCTTTCGCGGCATTTTTCCCGCCGCGAATTTGCAAAGGATGCCACACCCAAGGTCACGCAACAGGCGTGGTTGCCGATGGCTGGCGTTTCTTGGTAAAATCGTCCCGGTTAGTATTAAGGGCTGGCACATAATTAAATGTCGCGACTATCGTGATTCGCTGAGCCACAACCAACAGTCCATTTGCATTTCGTCGCGGAGCGACGGGCGATTATCTTGCGTCGCGAGGTCTGAATTTAGCCGTGTCGATGGTTCAAGCGTCGCGACGCGACGCACCAAATGCGGGTCGCCTTTTTTACCGTGTCTTAAAAGACACGGCTACCATCAGCGGTCGCGACGCGACCGAAAAACTGCTCCTTCGCGAACCGTAACCATTATTATATTGTTGCGTCAGCCCTAAGCCGTGACGACTTCTCGAATACTACGTATATCTGCCACCGTAATCAGAATTGGAGAACGATCATGCCACAGTTACATTTATCACGTCGGGTACTGTTCGTATTCGCCTGCTTCAGCCTATGGGTGTATGCCTCACAGGCTGCTCACGCTGCGGAACATAGCGCACGAGATTACCTCAAGAAAAATGCCGAGTGGTTCGCGACCGACGAGGCGAAGCAAATCGCGACGAACATCTTGTCGTGGCAGACCGACCTGGGGGGCTGGCCGAAAAACCTCGACACGACCGTCCCGCGCGACAAAAGCAAGAACCCCGACAAGGACCACAAGCCGACTTTTGACAACAATGCAACGACCGATGAACTTCGCTTCCTCGCTCGAATGTTTCAGACAACCAAAGACGCGAAGTATCAAACCGCATTTGCCAAAGGTTACGACCATATTCTTAAAGCCCAATATCAGACTGGTGGCTGGCCGCAATCGTATCCGCCCGACAAGAGTTATCATCGCCATATCACTTTCAACGACAACGCGATGGTCCGCTTGTTGGAGTTTCTCCGCGAGTCGTACACTTCGACCGATTTCGTGGTCCTCGACGACGCTCGCAAAAAAACAGCGAATGACGCATTCAATAACGGGATTCAGTGCATCTTGAAGTGTCAGATCAAAGTCAAGGACAAGCTAACGGCGTGGTGTGCTCAACATGATGAACTGGATTACTCGCCCCGTCCCGGTCGGGCGTATGAGCTCGTTTCGATCAGTGGGAGCGAGTCCGTCGGCATTACACGTTTATTAATGAGTCTTGATAAACCGTCGCCCGAGATTGTGAGTGCGGTGGAAGGGGCGGTCACGTGGTTCGAATCGGCCAAGCTCCAGGGGATTCGCGTCGAAACGTTCGACGATCCGAAATCGAAGAAGAAAGATCGCCGCGTTGTGGACGATCCAAAGGCCCCGCCGCTGTGGGCCAGATTTAGCGAAATTGACACGAACGAACCGATTTTTTGCGACCGCGACGGAATTGCGAAGCACAAACTTTCAGAGATCGGCAGTGAACGCCGCAACGGCTACAACTGGCTCAATTATTGGCCGCAGACACTGTTGGAAAATGATTATCCAAAGTGGAAGGGGAGGTAAAGGCAAAACGAGAAACGAGAAACGAGAAATGTTTGCCGATCGTTTTCCTTCATTGGTCATTTTGGTTTCGTCATTCGTCATTACCTAGATTAGTCAATCGCCATTTTCCTGCTGTTTTGCGTTTTGACTTCTGCGTTTCTTAAAAAAGCCCTGCCGAATCGGCGGGACGAAACCCGACGATTCGGACAGGGCATGGGAATTCAACACGGTACTTCCAACCAATAGCCACCCTCAACCGCCGAGCAGTTGCTTGGCACCATCGACGTTGTCGAGGTTGATTGCGCTGCTCTGAGCCGGGGTCGCTGGCAGATCGTTCGTTATCGTGGGCAGACCATCCGCTGGCTGTGCCGCTGGCGGAAGGGCATCGGCCGGGTTCGGTGCCGGTGCAACAACCGCCGGGACAATTGCTGGAGCAACAGCCGGTGCAACGACCGCCACACCCGACACAGTGGCAACCGCAGTTTCTTCGACCTTGACGGTGATCGAGACAACTTCCGTCCGCGTAATCACGGCGACGTTGTTCAACTCACTCGTTTCGGCCAACTCGTCGAAACTATCGACCGCCGCGATCAGCGTGTCGAACGGCGCGGCCGGTGTGCCCATCGCCATCACGTTGATGGGCAACTGCACGTCAATCGTCGCTGAGGCGTTCGGAGCCACGTACTTGACGGGCACCGTAACCACGACCGAACCATCGTTGAATTCGCCCAACAAGGCGATGATCGAAACGTGAAAATCACGCGACGGCATTGGGCTGTTGTTGAACATCGTCACGCGATAAATCGGACCTTGCTCGGCCATCGCATCCGAAACCATTCCGACATTGACCAATTCGAGATCACCAAACGGTGCCGGAGGTGCCTGCATTCCAAACGGGCCGGGCATTCCAAATTGGGGCTGCATTCCAAACGGACCAGGCATTCCGAACGGCATGCACGGACCGCACATCCGAATGCCAGCCTTCGCGCGGCAGAGTTGAAAAACGTAGTTCACAAGTTCCTGAGAATGTTCGGGAGCCTTGCATTCTTTTCGGACTTCGACGCCGGTCACGCCGGCGACATTGATTCCGCCTGCGGCGAGGGTTTGACCATCCATCCGACCGTGCATTTCTTTGACGGTCTTGAGGATCGAAAGACTTCCCGTGGCGTTCGCCGCTGGTTGGCCAGCATTGATGGCTGGATTACCGTTGTTAATAACCGGATTACCGGGGTTGACTGCCGGATTACCATTGTTGATTGCCGGATTACCGGTGTTGATTGCCGGATTACCGGTGTTAATTGCCGGATTACCGGTGTTGGGCTGACCACCGTTGATGGCCGGGTTGCCGGGATTGCCGGGCGCGGGATTTCCCGCCAGCACGAGGCCGCAGGGCATCAGCGTGCTGCTCAGAACTGCGATGACAAATAGGCGTTTCATGATTAGGTCCTCCAAGGACAGGGTAAAAGTATAGGTGATAGAAAGGGAAGCGATTCGGGCAATGAAGTTCACCGCCGACCGACTGCGGGCGACATGAGCGAGAAAATTTGTCAACAAAAAAGTCCGCCGGTTGCCAGAGGCACAACCGGCGGACTTAGGTTGGTCAGCTTCAACCACAGGGCTTAGTGGCAGCCCCAGTAGCTGTAGCAAGGCGAGCAGCACGAGCTATAGGTCGTGTAGGTCACCGGCGTGTAGCAAACCGAGTAGGTCGGTTGGTAGCAGGTGTACGAGCAGCACGAGCTGTAGCAAGGGGTGTAGCAGGAGCTATAGCAAGGAGTGTAGCACGAGCTGTAGCAGCAAGGATTGTAGCTGTAGTTGTAGCAGCTGCTGTAGTTGCTATAGCCACATCCGCCGTAGTAACCACAACGATGGAAACAGGCTTCAATCGCTTCTTCCGACTGGACCTTGTTGGCCAGGGCGTCCACATCGACATTGAGGCTCGCCTCCAGGACGACATCGTTCGCATCAGAAATGTTCTTTAGGTCCAAACCACCCAGGTCATCCGCCGCAAAGGCGAAAGAAGCGGACAGGGTCAAGGCCACCACAAACAACGAGATTTTCGTAAACATCGGACATTCTCCTATCGGCAAGGTAAATTGTAATTGCGAAGAGTGAGGGCTGCCGGTCTCCCTCATCTTCGATGTCCTAACTGGACACATTGCTAAGCGTGAGGTCGTGCCGGTTGTTACGACCCATCCCTTAAATTTTCTGAAACAGGTCGGAAACAAGTTGTAAACAGTGGCCTGAAATGGCTCAAAACGGCCTAAATTACGGCCGATTGCGGTAAATTCCCGCCGGCTACGGAAAATGGGTCGAATGTCAGCTTCGCGACAAAGATCGTCTATGTGATCGAAAGTCTTCACCGCAAAACCGACTACCGACCCTCTTCGCGATGCCCGCCGAATACGCTCCACCCCGCCGATACACTCATTTTGCGGCCGCACTTTGCCCTCTTGGGCATTGGTAGTAAACGCGGTGAACAAATGTTGGCTCCCGATATCCAACCTATTGTGAATAGGCACGGACCGGCCCTCTTTGCTCTCGCCGGGCGAACATATTTTGACGCCTGCCCGGTAAAGACTTATAATCCGGATGCTACGTTAGGGAGTCCGTCCACACACAGCCTGTACACGTACTTGTACAAGCGGCGTCTCGCCGCTTTTATCCGCATTGCACGCGGCGAGACGCCGCGTGTACGAAGGGGGAAACCAACCATGCTTCGTCGCCCAAACATTTTCTCCGGTCGTCGTGTGCATCTTCTCGTCGCAATGGCATTCATCGCGGGGTTGATCGTCACGACCACCGCCCGCGCCGCCGATCCGGAACCAAAAACCAAAAAGGTTGCCCTCCTCGTCGGCGTCGATAAGTATTTCAAAGCCGGTTTTACGAAACTCGATTATCCCGAGGCCGACGTCGAAGCGGTCGCCGTAGAACTTCGGCGGCTTGGCTTTCAAGTCACGATCCTTAAAGGAAGCAGCGAGGGGAAAGACCAAGCGACGCTCGAAAACATCGAGAGCACTGCGAAAGCCTTGGTCGCACCGCTCGGTGCCGACGATCTCATGCTCGTGATGCTCTCGGGCCACGGCCAGCAACTTAAATTCCCCGACCCGGCCGATCCCAAAAAAGAAAAAGACGACGGCTTCTTTTGTCCGTACAAGGCCGTTCCCAGCGATCCGAAAACTCTTTTTTCGCTTAGCCATTTGACCGACGACATACTTGCTCCGAACGTCGGCAAGAAACTGGTTCTCATCGACGCTTGTCGCGACGTGCCGAAAGACCCCGGTCGCGGTGCGAAAGGGATTCAAGGCAAAACGATTGCCTTGCCGGAGAACACCGCCGTCCTGTTCGGCTGCCGGTCAGGTCAGCAATCGTATGAGAATGAGAAATTGGGTCACGGTCTGTTCACGCATTGCTTGCTGGAAGGACTGCAAGGCAAGGCTGCCCGCGAAGGCAAACTGACTTGGACGGGACTCGCCGCATTTGTCGAAGGACGTCTGTCGGACGATGACATGAAAACGCTGATGCCCAAGAGTAGTCCGCAAGAGGCCATCGCCGCTGGCGGCGTGGGCCAACTGGTCCTCGCCCGGATCGACGTGAAACCAATTGGCGGGAATGGCGACACACCTCCGGCCTTAGCGACCGGTGCCGAAGGCAAGAAGTCGGGTGACGTGCGTGATGATAACGGATTGAAGTTGAAATTGGTGTGGTGCGAGAAGGGACGGTTTACGATGGGAAGCCCGAAGGGTGAAACGGGGCGTTCTGACGACGAGGATCAAGTTTCCGTAATATTGAACAAGGGCTTTTGGTTCGGACAAACAAGTGTGACGCAGGCCCAGTTCAAGTCCGTGCTGTCGATTGAGCCGTGGAAGGGCAAGGAGCTTGTGAAGGAAGGAGCGACCTATCCGGTGACGTACGTCAATTGGGACGAGGCGACGGAGTTTTGTGCGAATTTGACTGAGCGCGAGAGTAAGTCGGGCCGGTTGCCCAAGGGTTGGAAGTACGCCTTGCCGACGGAGGCACAGCGGGAATACGCTTGCCGGGCTGGCACGACCACGGCATATGTGTTTGGGGACGATCCGGCCAAGCTGGGCGAGTACGCTTGGTACGACAAGAACGCCTGGGATGTGGACCAGAAGTACGCTCACGCGGTGGCGACGAAGCAGGCGAATGCCTGGGGCTTGTACGACATGCAGGGGAACGTGTTGGAGTGGTGCGGGGATTACTACGGGGAGAAACTTCCGGGCGGAACGGACCCGTTCGTAGGAACTGGCTCGAACCGGATGCACCGGGGTGGGAGCTGGAGGTTCTCTACCAAGCGCTGCCGGTCGGCGGACCGCGACAGCAGCTCGCCGGTCTACCGGAGCTTCTTCCTGGGCTTCCGTGTGGCTTTAGTTCCATCGAGCAAGTAACTCGTACACGCGGCGTCCCGCCGCGTGCATTCCGACGCAGAAGCGGCGAGACGCCGCTTGTACAAGTGGGAACCCGGGGGGGGCAGTATGGCCGACGTTACTCCCACGAAACGGACAGGAAGAATCCTTCCCGCGTCCAGAGTTCAAACCAGCTTCTCAGGTCATCGGCCAGTGAAGCCGAGTGATTCTCGACCGCGTAGAATTCGCTTGCCCGGTTGATGGCTTCGCCGATGGTTTCATTACCCAGAATGGCCGACAGAACCGCAAACGCGGGCGAAGAAAGTTCAATGTGCCGGACAACATAGTCGTGTCGTGTGATCGCCAGAAAAGTCTCCGCTCGTTCCGGCGGAAGAGCTTCCGTTGAATCCCGCAATGTTTGCCAATAATGTTGCACCGGAAAGTCGAACCGTGCCAGCCGCAAACAGGGAACACATTGCAATCGCGCCTGCGGCCAATCGTCGGGCGCGATCTGGTGAAGCTGTTGGGCGTCGAGCAACGCTACATTTTCGACGCCCGGCCCATCGAAGACTTGGCTAAATTGCCATTCCAAATCGGCTAAATCGACCAGAAATCCCAGGCCGGATGATTCGGGCGATCCGCACGAATCAGATTCCGAATCAATTGAGGCCGCTGGCTGTGTCTCTCGCAGATACGTTGCAAACCGCCGACCCAACTCACCGAGCGTGTAGCTTTGTGAGGGAAAACGCCGAAGATAATCGACTGCGAACTGATCGAATAGTTCCTCACTCATCGCCCGGACGAGCATCGGAAACTCCGCTCGCAAACACTCGATCAACCGAGCGAAGTAAGCCTGGGCGTAAATCTCCAACCGCTGGGCGCTGTTCAACGCCTCCGACGGCGAGATCACTTGTTCAATTTGTTCCGGCTCAAGCTGCAAATGTTCCCGTGCGGCGTCGGCCTGCAAACCGGCCGCCACCCCGCCAGGGTGCATGATAACGTTCTGCATCCAGGATTGAATCTGCCGCAGCGGATGTTTTGATTCGGCCATGACGAAGTGACGCACGAAAAACAATAACGATTACGAAACCTCAACGACCGTATGGGCGAGGGGATGAAAAACGCTGGGCTTCGACTCAAACGGTGTGGTTGACGTCGCGACGGTTGATACCGGCGATAAGTTCGCACGCATGTAGTTCTTCGCCTTTAGAACTTCGGCATGAACCACCGGGAAAGGTGGGATATTTGCGTCCCATTCCAACAGAGTTGAAATTCCGCCCGTCAGTTGGTGCGTAAGCCGATAGAGTTCCCACACCGGGTCGATGACTTCGCTGTCGTGCGTGTCGATGCGGTGCGTGCCGCAATCGGCGTGACCCGCCAAATGACACTGCACAATCCGCTCGTGCGGAACGGACCGCACATACTCGACCGGATCGAAATCGTGATTGACGCTCGATACATACACATTGTTGACGTCGAGCAAAAGTCCACAATCGGCCTCGGCCGCCATCCGCGAGAGAAACTCCCATTCGCTCATCGACGAATCGGCGAAAGTGACATAACTACTGGGATTTTCGAGCACGAGCGGCCGTTCCAAAACTTCTTGCACCGTCCGAATTCGACCGACGACATGCGACAATGTTTCTTCATTCAGCGGAATCGGAAGCAGGTCGTGCGTGTTGTATCCCAGTACGCCCGTCCAACAGAGATGATCGGAAACCCAGCGGGCATTGACCTCTTTCGCCAGCTTTTTGAGCTTTCGCAGATACTCGAAATTGAGTGGGTCGCTGCTGCCGATGGAGAGCGAAACGCCGTGAGCGACCACGGGATAAAGCTCGGCAATTTGTTGCAGCACATAGCGGGGCCGACCGCCGGAGTCGATAAAGTTCTCGGTGATAAACTCGAACCAATCGACGGGCGGCCGGTGCGTGAGCAAGTGCTTGAAATGGACGCTTCTCAACCCGACACCCAGTCCGAGATTCGGATAACCTAATCGCGATTCTGTCATAATGCCTCCCACCGAAAACGGATTTAGGACGGAATGGCGGACCACTCGTAGACGCGGCGTCCCGCCACGTCATGGAAGCGGCGAGACGCCGCTTGTACAAGTTGCCGAAGCGGCGAGACACCGCTTGTACAAGTTACGGAAGCCGCACGCTCGGCAACCCCAGCGACGACAGCGGTCCTTACAACCGTCACCGAGTCACTATCAGCATTTGTACTGCGTATTTCGTTAGCACAACCGCCGCGCGTTTCCGCAACGGACGGTGTTCACAATTCTCTCACAAATCTTTTCGCACGCAACCTAACTGCTTGTGACGTAAGCCTTGTGCAGTGCTAGTATCGTGCCCGATTTCATTTTTCATACACTTCTAAACGCATTTGGCACAGAACTCGCATTGCATTCTAAAGTGGCGGGGGCCACGGGGCAATCAACCATTCGACACACTCAGCGGCAAAAACCTATGAGCAAGCAACAAAATCCTAGCATTGCAAAACCATCTACCGATTTTCGGCGGCGCGATTTTCTGTTGGGTGCGGCCGGTTTCGGCGGCCTGTCCTTACTGAATGGTTGCAGCGGAAGTTCGAGTGCAGACAGCGGAAAAACGCCCACGACCAGTGTTCCCAAAGGTGCCCCGCCAGGAACTGTTGCGGCCGAAGGACCAGAAGTTACCGATCTCAAGTTTGGAATTATCGCCTTAACCGATTGCTCCCCATTGGTGATTGCCCATGAAAAAGGTCTTTTCAAAAAATACGGAATCAACTCCACGATCAGCAAAGGGGCCAGTTGGGCCGCGATCCGCGATTCACTCTCGAACGGCGATATTCAGGGGACGCACATGCTCTTCGGGATGCCGTTCGCGTCAACGATGGGATTGCTCGGCTCGCCGAAAAAACCGCTGGTCATCCCGTGGCTTCTCAATCGTAACGGGCAAGCGATCACGCTAAAGGCCGAGTGGAAAGGGAAAATTCAGGCCGACCCCAAAGCGATCAAACCCTTCGCCGACGAAGCCAAGGCGGCGGGGACTCCACTGACGTTTGCGATGACGTTTCCGCCGGGAACTCACGCGATGTGGATGCGTTACTACCTTGGGGCGGGCGGGATCGATCCGGACAAAGACGTTGCGCTCGTCACGATTCCGCCCGCCCAAATGGTCGTGAACATGAAGGTTGGCAAGATGGATGGTTATTGCGTCGGTGAGCCGTGGAATGCTCGCGCGATTGCCGACGGAATTGGATTTACCTCCGTCACCACGCAAGAAATTTGGAAAGATCACCCGGAAAAGGTGTGTGCTTTCACCGAGGAGTTCGCCGAAAAGAATCCCCGCACCGTGAAGGCTGTTTTGAAAGCATTGCAGGAAGCGAGCGTCTGGCTCGACGATCTGGGAAATCGGCCAGAGCAATCGCAGATTGTTTCTGCGCCGACGTATATCAATTGTCCGCCGGAAACGATTCTCGGCCGTTTGTTGGGTAAGTATGACTATGGCGACGGTCGTACGAAACAAGATGAAAACTACATGATCTTCAGTCAGCGGAATTGCAACTATCCCCAAGCCAAGTATGGCACCTGGTGGTTGTCGCAGTTTCGCCGCTGGGGTTTCGTTGAGGGCGCGCCGGACTACGAAGGAATCGTTAAAAAGGTTCTCCGCGCCGACCTATACGAGGAGGCGATGAAAGAGCTTGGCTACAAACATGGCGGCCCGAACATGGACACTGAAACCTTCTTCGACGGAACCGTGTTCGATCCGACGAAGCCAGAAGAATATGCCAAGTCATTCATGATTAAGAACTTGAAGGGTTAAAATGCTTGGCGTTGCATCAGTGCATCAACGAAATAAATTTTGTCCGACCCGAGGGATGTGGCGATGAAAGATCAACGGTTTCCCGGCGACTGGTTGCTTCTCCCGGTACTCGGGCTAGCGTTCGTTGTGCTGCTGTGGTGGTTGTCGAGCCTCACTTGGGCACCCAACCTGCCTTCACCCGTCAAAACGACAACGGTGAGCCAAGTCTATATTACTCAGCCTTTTGCGAAGCGGGGTGAAATGGACCAAGGCATTTTGCGTTTCACGTGGTACTCACTGCTATTGGTCGCCAAAGGGTATGCGCTGGCGATCATCATCGGCACTCCGCTGGGTTTCTTATTCGGTGTTTCCAAACTCTTCACACGGGTTTTTGATCCGACCGTTCAAATCCTCCGGCCCGTGTCACCCCTGGCTTGGCTGCCATTGGGATTGGTGCTGTTTGGCAAGTCAGAACCGGCTGCGATCTTCACCATTGCCCTGTGTTCCATGTGGCCGACCGTGATGAACACCGCCGTCGGCGTTCGAGCCATCCCGCAGGACTACCTCAATGTTGCCCGCGTCCTGAATCTTTCACGCACAACAACTTTGTGGAAGATTATGTTGCCCGCAACCTTACCCTATATGTTCACCGGCTTTCGGTTGAGTCTGGGGATTGCTTGGTTAGTCATCGTGGCGGCGGAAATGTTGACCGGCGCACCGGGCGTTGGAGGTTTTCTGTGGCAGCAATATAACGCACTGAACTACGAGTGCATTATTCTTTGTATTGCCACGATTGGCTTGGTCGGATTCACGCTAGATCGGTTGATGAGCCTGTTGGAACGACGGTTGTCCTATGCTTGACGCCCCGTTTGCGATTTGAACCCATGCCTCAACCGAAAGTAACTCTATGGCCGATAACTTTTTAACCCTCTCCGGCGTGAGCAAGAGCTACGGTCGCTCGGAAATTCTGCGGAACGTCAACCTAACCGTGCGACGCGGAGAGTTTGTCGCCATCATCGGATATTCTGGCTCCGGCAAGACAACTCTCATGTCACTCTTGGCGGGACTCATTCGTCCCGACCAGGGCGAGATTCGGCTCGACGGCAAGGCGATCACGCAACCCGGCCCCGATCGCGGCGTCGTGCTTCAAAACTACTCACTACTTCCCTGGCTGACCGTTTACGGAAACATTGCGCTGGCCATTGAACACTTGTTTCACGACTGGACGGCGGAGCAACGGCGCGCCCACATTGAACGCTATATTGCGATGGTCAACCTGACCCCGGCGAGAGACAAGCGGCCCGCACAGCTTTCCGGCGGAATGCGTCAGCGAGTTTCGCTCGCTCGGGCATTGGCGATGAATCCAAGCGTACTCTTGCTGGACGAACCTCTGAGCGCACTCGATGCACTGACGCGCGCGACGTTGCAGGACGAAATCGAAAAACTGTGGCGGGTCGATCAGAAGACCGTTATCCTGGTGACCAATCACGTGGACGAAGGCTTGCTGCTGGCGGACCGCATCGTCCCCTTGACCGTTGGACCGGGTGCAACGTTGGCCCGTGAGTTTATCATCGACGTGCCGCGACCGCGCGATCGCTTGGCACTGAACCATGATCGACACTTTCAGCATTTGCGGAACGAGATCACCGATTATCTCACGTCGCAACGTCGCCAGAGTCCGGATAAAAAGGGCAATCGTGGCGAGTTGTCAGAGGCCACATCGGCACCCGTTCGAATGTTACGTTGTGGCTGTCCGGCCGATGCGCGTGTAATGGTTCCCGCGTGATCGGTTGTGTTGGTCGTTAATTGGTAGGTCAGGTACCCCGTACCTGACAATCGATTCGCAAGTCGCGGGCTATCCACCATCGGAAAACGATTGCGTTCCACAAGTCAGGTACGGGGTACC
>JAYUFG010000497.1:0-9512 GCA_043738845.1 Planctomycetaceae bacterium | reverse complement strand
CGCCCCGGCAGCCCGTTCGTCCGCCGCCCACCCCTCGAAACCGCCGCATAAGCTGAAGTGGACCCCAAGCCAGAACTTAGGACGGATCAGAGTTTGTGAATGACTTGGAAAGTTCGTCAACGAGAAGTTGTAGGGGTCCGCTGTGCGGACCGAGAGTTCGCGAATCATCCCCAAAATTCGTCAAAAACCAACACCACGAACGATTGGTCCGCGTAGTCGAGGCTACAGGCCGTTCGCAATTCAATTCATTCACAAACGCTCATAGGTTGCCCCTGTGCGACTACCTATGCGACGGTCAAGTTGTTCGACGTACAAACGAACGAACACCAGGGGTTTTGCCACGCCCGGCGGAACGCGAGAATCCCGAACGATTGCGAATTCGATAACGGATGGGCCGTGTTGAAGATTGTGCGCCGGCTTGTTTCTCAACGCACTTTACATTGGAACCGCAACACGCCGCCCGTGCCCGGCTTTACCGGTTCGACAATTTCCCATCGCAGCACAAGTGAGTCGGCGTCGTTGATTTTCGTCGAGAAGTTCGTTTTGTGGCTTGATTGGGCTGAGCCAGGAACGAATTCCAACCGCGTGGTCAAACTGTCGGCGATCGTCACGTTGCCGATAACTTGATCGCCCGTGTTGTCATATCGCAGTGTGAAGTCGATGATCTCGCCCGGCAGTGCTGCATCGGTCGAAGCCACTTTGCACAACCGCAAACGTGGATGGGTCGGAAGATCAACCGTGTATTCTGCCTGTGCCCGGCGGTCGCCAATCGCCACAACCGCATTGCGATTGTCGATGGTAACTTGCGCACCGACGTCCTTGGTCCAGACAATGGCCGCGAGCGTCTTCTGCGCGAGGTACGCCTTTTCTTCTTCTTGGAAGATGCCCGTCTTGATGACCGAGAAATCTTCGTAGGCTTTGTACCGATCTTGGAACCCGCGCGGGGAAAGTTCGTTGATCGCGACCGCCGCCGGATTTCTTTCACGCAACAAAATGGGGCGTCGGATGCCGATTTCGCCAATCGGTGGCGTTTGTTGCAGGGTCGTCGTCGCGATCTTGGTTTCGCTACCTTGTAATGGCGGCTGCGGAGCGTGGGTGCCGACGGCCGCTTCGTTCTGTTGACTTGAAATAATCGGGTCAACCTTGCGAACGCAGGCAAATCGCGGCGCGTAAATGCACACCCGATTGCTTTGCTCGATCACAATCCGGCCGTCGAGCGTATCGTAGTGGCCGATCGTGTCCTCAGGATCAAGGCCCGAAAGTTGAAAATCGTCGCCGACCCACACCCGCGTGTTGCGATCACCTCCGTCGCAAATATATTCGTCGGCGGGCCAAGGTCGCGCAATTCCCGGCGGTGCCCAGGGCATATTCCCACAGCCGTCGCCTGTCCCGCACAAATTGCAGCCTGGCATTGCGACCGGTGTTTGATTGCAGCCGGGATAAGCTCCCGAAAAAGATCCGTCATTCGCAATCGGTTCGGAATATCCGACGGAAATGACGCCGCCCGCATTTCGGACGTGCGGCATTCGCTGAGCATTCGCCATCGTCGTTGGCGAATAGTTACTCGTTTCCGGCGAGAGGTTATTCATCTGTGAATTCATACCGTTCGGCATCGGCTGCCGACCATTTCGCGCGACGTTCGCATGTGGCGACTCCATCGACTGACAGGCCGACAAGATCACAGACGCCAGCGCAATCAACGTCAAACGCCACCAGCCCGGAAGTACGGCGGTGTGCAACTCTTGTTGAGTTGCTTCGGCGCGATTACGCGGTGATTCCTCGCGAGTAACGGTCATCGTTGAAAGCTCTCTCGGGTGCGAGGAATCGCAGGCGTGGCCACTCGTTGTAATCCGGCGGTCGCTTGCTTCGGACGTTCCTGCGGCGGAATTTCCTTCGGCGTTTCCAGCGGAATGAGTGGCGGCGAGTTGAAGAAAAACGCAGCGTCGGGCCCGGCGTTCCGATCCGGAATCCGCCCACCCATCCGCAAAATGGCCATCGGTCGGCCCAGTCGGTCCGCAACGGCCAAGGGGTCGTCCTGCGGCTCGACTTCATACCGCGATTGCTGTTTTGGATTTTGCACGACGGGCAAAGCGTTCTTAGGGTCTTCCAAGTAAATGATCCGCGTGATGAAGTTGCCTTGCAGAGCCAAATTCAAATCTTCTTCCGCCAATTCAATCGGAATTGGAAAACGAGTTTCCTGTCCCGGCGGTGGAAAAAGCCGATTGACCAACTCAATCGACGGAAAAACTTCTTGCCCTTCATGCTGCGGAATGTTGGTCACTCGCAGGCGATAAACCGAGCCGATCAAGAGTCCCGCCCGAGCGGGGCCAGCCTTGGGCGGATCGAATTGTTGATCAATCGCCAGTGAGACCCAAGCACCCGAGGGAGCTTGAATCTCGACTGGCTGATAATACCCCGTCAATGGACCGCCTCGCAGGAGTTGCGCCGAGCCAATCGCTCCCGGAGCTAAAATACCGGCATGTTCGTAATGCACTTTCGGTGGTTCAGCCAACAGGGTCACTGTCGAGCCAAGCCACACGAGTGCGATGCCAAACATACCGCGGGCAACATAACCTTGACGCGCCGTCAAGGACTGCGTCAGGTTGTGTAGCGAGGTGGCCATTGAAGTGGATCGTAGAGTTGCAAAAGAAAAGTATGGACACGATCTCCCTCCCCGAGAGGAGAGGGAGATTTTTTCATGGCCGACGTAACGGTGTTAATTTCCGTTGTAGCATTGGCCGTCCGAGCAACCTTCGCTCGAACCGCCCATCACGTGATTCTTGTCCCAACTTGGCTGCTTATGGCCAGCCCACGGTTGGGTTTGTTCCGTGATGTGGACCGTATCAGCCGGAGCGGGATAGCTCAGACCCGGTTCTTGCTTTACATGGATCGAAATATGGTCCGACGGTCCCGGAATGTTCATCTTGGTATGATTGACGATTTCGTGACGTTGCAAACCGGCCGGAACTCCGAGCGGAATATGTGGCGGGCCAGGAAGTCCAATCGGTGTTCCCGTGATCGGCATTCCATACGACGGAGCGGTCGCACCCGCAATGAACGGCGGAGGCGAGCCTGGTCCCGACATTCCTTCCATCGTGGATTCGCACGCCATCGCTGACGGTCCGCGATAATGTTTGAATCCGACCGGTTGGGCAAAGCCCGCCCGAATCACGTCGCCTTGATTTTGCGCCGCCGGGTTGCCGCCGCCCGCTTGCAAATCCTTATTACCGATCCGAATGATCGCCATGATCGATCCGCGGCGATCCGCTTCAATAATCGGGTCCACGCCTGGATCAAGCCGCGTGCTGACCAAGGTCTCGACACCCGCCAACGCCAATTCTTGATATTCCGCATCGGGCAAGTAAATGACCTTGGTCACAAAGTTGCCCGACAAGACTTGATCAAAATCCTCTTCTGTCAGTTGGAACGGAATCGCGTTGTGCGCGAGATACGCCGCCGTGCGGGGCATCGTCGGGCCAACTTCGAGCGTCGGATAAAGCTCGACGCCAGGGCGTCCCGGCACGTTGACCAACTTCAAACGATAGATCGCGGCCTGTGGAAAGTTATAGCGGGCCGGAGCGGTGAGCGGTTCCGAATCGAAACTCCCCTGACCACCGACATCCCACAAGACTCGCATTCCATCCGGACCGATGAACGCAATCTGAGAGGTTGCATTCGGGTCGACATTGAAGCCCGGAGTCGTGGCTCCGTAGCCCGGCGGGCAGAACACGCCCGGACCTGGCCCTTCGACGCCGGGACCAGGATGCTGGAGCATCGCGGCGGGCGGCAGGTTTGTGTTTTGCCTTCCACCTCCACCGCCGTGACCACCACCGTGGTCTTCGCACACCGCACATCCAGCCATTCCGACGGCGAATGCAGACAACAGGGTGAGACTAGCCAAATAACGTGTCATAAAATTTTCCCCCTACAATCGCCCGCCGTCCGACCAGGTTAACCGCCCGGTGCATGGAGGGCCTGAGTTGATAAGCTGCACGAATTAGGCAATTCGCAGACCATTTCCACGCGCATCAGGATTGGCGTGGACCGGTCTACAATGCCGTCCTACAATTGGTCGGCCTTTCGCAGCCCGAATCTTTGGAAAATCCGCCAAAACCAGAATATGAAGCAAATCATCCCACTCTTGGCCGCCTTGTGCATTTTGACCAGACTTCCAAGTCTGTTCGCGCAACCGCCGCGCGATATCCCCCTCAGTGCTATTTCAAACGGCAGCCAGCCCGACTTTTCCACGCTCCCGGCAAAAAGTGAGAGCGCGAATGCGGATGCCAACGTAAATCCGGGCACCACACCAAGCCCGACTGCGACATCACCCGCCGCCGAAACGGAAGCCGACCGCCTCGTCCAACATGCGGCCAAAATTCTCCCGCAGTATCAAACGATTGACTCCAAACTCCGCACGCGATTCGATTTACTCGACCACGCCATGAACGGCGAGGGAATCTATCAGCAGCAGGGGCTGGGTGGAGAATTGCTCATACGGCTGGAACTGAAGGTCGCCATCAGTGACCAACTCGTCAACAGTTTGCTACAAGTCGCCGATGGCAAAACACTATGGACCTATCAAGACCAAGGAGACCGACCCGCCAGTTTATCGCAGGTCGATCTACCCAGAGTCCGCGCCGCTCTCGAGCGCAAAGACCCTTGGGTCCAATCAAACGGTGCAGCGGCACTCGGACTAGGTGGATTGCCCCGCTTAATGAAAGGGTTGAGCAGTTCGTTTCATTATCCCGAAGTTTCGCCCGGCGAAGTGCAAGGTCTAAAAGTTTGGATCGTTCGCGGCGGTTGGAGTCCGCTACGATTGGTCCAAATGTTTCCCGAGCAAAAGGAAGCCATTGAAAAGGGCGAGTCGGCGAACTTGCGGAACTTGCCCAAACAGGTTCCCTGGGCAGTCGAACTCATCCTCGGCCGAGACGATTATTTTCCGTATCGAATTTCTTATCTACGACCACCCAGCGGCCAGGAAAAAAAGTATGGCCCCCGACCGCTCGAAGACATCATCGCGAACGCGACTCCCATCGTGACGCTCGAGTTCTTCGAGGTCAAACTGAACACGCTCATTGTCGGCCCGCAATTTGTCTATCCGAAGAGTGCGATTGAACCAATTGACCAAACCGACACAATGCTTAGTTCGCTCGGCCTGCTGGAAGTAAAAGCGAAATAGAGCCCGCGAGAGGCTCTCTTTGCGCGTGAGTAATTTCGCTACGTAGGTTGTCACCCCTTTCTAAAATTTCAGGATTGATCGACCAACGCCGCGCGCCGATGTCCCTTTCCTCAACCTGCTTTTCCAGCCGTCGCCAAGCACCGCAGGATATTGTCCTGCACCGCCAGCGTGTCAATGTCCGTGGCCACATCGACGTTGCGCCGCCATTCGCGCGGAGTGCGGCGATCGAAGATCGTCGCACCCATCGTCAGTTCGCCCGCCGTTTCCACATCGCCCGCCATTCCCTCCCGCTCGAACAATTCAGGATTTGTTACGGCGGTGAGCGTCACGGCGTCGTGAAGCAGAATTCCCTCCAAGCCCAGCAGTTGCCGATACGTCCGATAGGCGTGTGGCAAAATCGTGTGCAACAACTTACCCACCCGCGACGACTCGTCGGGCAGTTGTTTCAGAAAGTCATACGTGAAGACCAAGCGGCTGCTGATCTCCAGCGGGATCAACGTCTTGGTCGAAGGAGAACGAAACACGAGCCGCGCCGACGGCGCATCGCAAAAGAAATTAAACTCCGCAGCCGGCGTAACATTTCCCGGCCCTTCGACCGTTCCGCCCGAGATCACCAGGCCGCCGATCTGCGACGCCAAATTCGGATCCCGCTGAAAGGCCATCGCGATATTCGTCAACGGGCCGAGCGAGACAATCGTGATCTCCTCGGGCGACGCTCGCACCTCGTCATAAACGACTTTTTCCGACGGGTGCAGATTGTGTAACTCGGCGAATGGAAAATTCGCGTTTCCCAATCCATCGGCTCCGTACAGTTGTCGGGCGTCGGTCGCGAGAAGTTGGTCGCGCGCCGCAGCACCGATCCTGGGCCAGCGTGGCGGATCGAGTTGTTCGACAATGGCCTGAACATTTTTGGTCGCTTGCTCGGGAGAGACACTTCCCCCAGTGGCGGTGATCGCCACGACTTCCAGTCGTGGATCGAACAACGCCATCGCAATGGCGACGGCCCCATCAATGCCTGGATCGACGTCCAGGATGACCTTACGCGGCATTTGAATCCCTCAAAATGGCCGGTGATTGCCCACTTGGCGTTGAATAAGTGACGCCTGATTCTATGTCCATTGTACACTACCGTACAATCCTCCTGTTGACGGATTTGCGGCCAACGGCAGAAAATGAGGCCAAATTATCCGATAATTTCCCGCCGTCGGTTCAAATAGTCCCAAATCACATAGCGGTCGAGATCGTTGCCCGCCGTGAAAAAGACCCGCCCCTTCGTCGATTCTGCCAAGCGATACGCAAACCGAATGTCCTCGGACGATTGCGACCAACTCGGCATGAGAAACATGTTGATCGTGATCCCTTCGCGCGCACAGAGCATCCCTTCTCGCAACGTCGCCGACTCCGTCCGCGGATGGGGTGGATACAACAGAAACAATCGCTCGCCTTCAAAGTGCGCCGTCGGCAATCCGTCCGTAATCAAAATCACTTGACGGTTTGGTGTGTCTTGATTGCTTAGGAACCGTCGAGCAAGGTGCAACCCATGTTGAATGTTCGTAAAGTGGGGCGGAATTTGCATCTCGCTGATGTTGGGATTGCTCATATCGGCCCACAGGCTCACAACCGGATCGAAAACCGTGACCGGCTTGGGCAAGAGCGTGACAATTTCGCCCGGCGTACAGGGCTTGGCAAACGTGAACATCTCCAAAAATTGCAGATAATCGCCCGGATACTCGCGGCGAATCAACCCGTCGAGCGCGAGACCCATTCGCTTGACATTGAGATACTGTCCTTCGTAGCGCATCGAGCCGCTCATATCCATCAGCACGACCGTGGCGCACTTCGGATTGTTGCGTGTGCGATGAATTTCAATATCGTCGGGCGAAAGACGGATCGGCAAACCTGGCCCGTTGCGCAACATCGCATTAACCATCGAGGCGGGAATGTCCATGTTGGCGACCGAATCACCAAACTCATACGGCTTCGTCGATTGCAATTCGACGGCTCCTTCGCCCATAATCGGGCCAGTGTGACGACCCGACCGAGAGGCTTGCAACTGATTGAATATCTTTTCGAGCAGTCGGTTTTGAAACAGTCGAGTCGCTTTAGGACTAAGTTGAAAGCCCGACCGATCTTGTTCAAGTCCTTGTTGCTCGGCGATTTGCCGCAGATATTCTTCAATTTGTTGTTTCAACTGTTGCAGTTGATCGAGGTCGCCCGGCTCGGTGAATTCGCCGAGGGCCTCCATATCAATCATGCCGATCTGTGCCGTCTCGGCGGCTTCTTCCAGTTGTTTAAGGAGTCGATCAATCGTTTCCAATTCTTGTTTTACATCGAGTCCCTGCGAAACCGAAAGTTGCGTCCGACCCGTGAACTCATATTTCGACGTTAATTCGTCGATCTGATATTTGTCGCCCAGTCGCGCCACCAACTGCACGAGCTTGCGGGCAAAGGCCGACCGATCATCGCCCGCTTGATACCAAATCCGTTCCAACTCTCGCAGTTGCTCCTCGCGAACCGCTTGTTGAAAGCGAGCCTTCAGCGGCCCCGGCGGAGAAATCGTTTCGCTCATTTGCTGAAACGCTTTGCGAGCGGCCGACAGCACCGCTTCCGTTTCGTAAGTCGCGAGAAGTTTTCGCTTTCTCTCCCGCAACATCGCCATCAACGATTCCAAGCTCGGCCCCAACCCGGCAATCTGGCTCGGGTCGAGTTTGACCGCGCGGGCCAATTCCTCCGGCGTGAGACGCCGCATATTTCCATACCGCAACATGTGTTCAAACGCCGGAGAGATCACATCCGGCGGCGGTTGCGTTGGACTAGGGAAGTTCTGCGGGTCGTATTTTTGGTACGTGTGGATCACGCCACCGACAGGGATTCGCTGTTTCATAGATGATCGAGTCTTTCGGCGGTAAAACGGGTCGCTGGCCCACTCGTCGAAACGGTCCGCAGAGGTTACGATAATTGTATTGATCGTTGTGCAGTTGTACTCGATCATTGTACTGGGTCGGCGTCGAATTCGACAAACGGAACAACCGCCCTTTTGATACTCCCGCTATTCGGCCCGTGCCGAACGATTTCCGCATGGGACAAATACGTTTTCTGGTACCCCGCCGCGATCACCTGGGCCAAGGTGCCGTCACGCGCGCGTATCTGGCGGGAATCGACGATATTCCTTGGCGAACGAAAATCAGCCTCCAGCGAGATGAACTCATCGCCGAACGGTCGGACCATGACTCGGCCTATTTCTATATTCCCTGGCGAGTGGCGGGCGTCGGCGACGTGACTCTCTCCACCGCAACTTTGATCGAGCGAGAGGCGGCCTATCACCTGCCGCTGGAACTTGCCCGGGGCACGATCAATCGACTGCGCAATCAACTCGCCGCGTGGGAGACGCTGGGCTTGTCCCCTTCGCCCCTCGTGCGGCAACATATTCAAACCGCCTCGCAACATTTTAGCCGGGCCGCCGTCTCGCAAGACACGGACATCCTGGCTGCCGCCGATGGTGCCCAGTCCGCTATCGAAACCGCGATGCAGGCCATCGAAATCCTCATCGATGATTACATCGAGCAATCGCTCGCCGCGCGGCGAAAATCGCACGCCAAAATCCCCACTCTGCAAGGTTGTCTCGCGGGCGACGGACTGCTCGAAGGCTTCAACACCAAAGAATATCTCGCCGCGTTTGATACCGCCTGTGTTCCGTTCAACTGGCGCGAGATCGAACGCGAACAAGGACGCTACGATTGGTCGACCGTTGATCGGCGGATGGCCTGGTGTCAGGAACAAGGGATTCGCGTTTGTGCTGGCCCACTGTTGCAACTGACCCCCGCCAGTGCCCCCGATTGGATCGCGTTGTGGGACGGAGACTTTGAACACTTTCTCTCCTTTGCCGTGAGCTTTGTACAAGCGGCAATCAATCGTTACCGCGGTCGCATCGCACTGTGGCACGCGGCGGCCGGATTGAACTATGCCGAGGTCATGGACCTAGGCGAGGAACAACGTTTGCGCCTCGCGGCCCATTGTCTCGACACGTTTCGCAAGTCGGACCCCCGTGCCCCGGTCGTCTTGTCCATTGACCAGCCGTGGGCCGAGTACATGGGTCGCCATGACCTGGACCTGTCACCCGTTCATTTTGCCGACGCGCTCGCGCGGGCAGATTTAGGTTTGGCGGGCATCGGCTTCGAGTTGAACTTTGGCGATGGAGACGTAGCCACGCTCCCTCGCGATTGGTTGGAAATCAGCCGACAGATCGACCGCTGGACATTGCTCGGATTGCCCGTCCTAATCTTTCCGACGATGCCCAACATCAAAAAAGAACGTTCGTCCGACTCTGCCCAAG
>JAYUFG010000496.1:0-3598 GCA_043738845.1 Planctomycetaceae bacterium | reverse complement strand
GTCGGACAAGCCGGTTCGTCGCATGAATCAAAATTCCCGCGAATTGTTCGAGAGGGCGACCGGTCGATCCGACCGACGGGCACAACGGTCCGAACTTCCCGGCGGCCTTCCAATTGCCAAAAGTCGCGTGGCCGGTTTTTTGTTGACAATCGCTTCCAGCGTCGTTCTAATTCAGCGGTCATCGGTTGTGCGGAAAAAGCGGTCGGGAGTCGGTTTCGCGGCAAAGATCGTCAATGATTGAAAGTCTTCACCGCAAAACCGACTCCCGACCCCCTTCGCGTTGCTCGCCGAAGGAAGCTCCACGTCGCCGATCGTTTAATTTTGCGAACGCACTTTGCATTCATGGGCGGCGATGGAAATAGTTGTGTATAATGGACAGGCCGAGCGACCACCCTAAATCAAGAGTCAAAAATAACTTGTGGCCGATCCGATCCCTCGGCCAATTCACAATATGCGGCCGGGACCGACGTGATGCAAGTCCGCATAAACACTCGTTAGGCAACGGAGGCACTGATGCAGTTGCTTCGGTATATCACGAATGGATGTGCTCTTACTTCCGGATTGCTGGGAAGCGGCGCGTTCCTTCTCTTCCAGGTGAAGTTCAACGCACAAGCCTTCTTCGGTGCCTGCTTCTCGTGGAACGGGTACGAGGCAGGAACTTGGCACTGCCCGACGGTGGCACTTCTGTTCGTCGCTGCCACGTTCGCAGTCGTCGGCTCTTGGTGCTGGCACGGGCGCGGCTGGGGTGCAGCGGTATTGCTCAGTTCACTGGCCGTGCTGGGAATTCTGTTGGCATTCTTCGCGTGGCTCGAGGGATCCCATTACGGCCCCTTCGAGCAAACGCACTCGTGGGGCCGAGTCTCGTCCCAAGCGAAGGCGGGGGGAGTGCGCCTCTTCGCCGGGGTGGGCACCTACATTCAGTTGGGATGCGCCGTTTGTTTGGTGGTTTGGTCGGCATTCCGGCTGTTTGACAGGCCTGTTCAAGTTGGTACTGTTCCTGCTGCACACCCGCAGAGCCGAGGAGACGCCTAGCCGCCGAACCAGGCGTTGCACTCCGACCGGGGCCGCATTCTTGTTTCGCGCGACACCACGCCGTTGCAGCGGCCACGGCGGGTGAACTTTTTCGTTCGGCCGCTAACACAACCTACATTTGATGACACCACTCGAGCGACTAAACGAACGCATTTCCCAAACTGGCTACATCAATGATCCGGAAGCCCCACGGCCGTTGGTTAGCCTTGAGGAATTTTTCGAGGGCAATGACGACTACGGTTCCATCGGTTACAACTTTTATCGAGATCAGCCAGCACCAAACGAGTTTTACGCCCTGTTCAAGAGCATTAGGAGCCAGCCAGATGTAGCCAATGTCCTTGTTGAGGTTTGCCAGCAAGAGATGCGCGATGAGTGGCCTTCCACTGACACCGTTTGGATCATTACGAGTGCTCCGGCTGACAGAGTTGCAACGTGGCTCGGAGATCGATTTCAAGCAAACGAGATCTTCGACGGTTGGACAGATCATGTGCGTCGAGAGGATTACGAAATCCCATTCGGTATGAAACCAATTGGTATATGGTGGGACTAGTCAAGTAGGTCACGCGATGGCCAGGGATTCTCAGTGTTTCACTTTGGGATGTTTTCTTGTCTCACCTACCCGAAACGTAAGCGAGGATTCTTCGTGTTTTTACCCACTTTCCTCACTTACGTTTCGGGTTATTATTTTCCCAGTGTGAAACACTGAGAATCCCTGCGCGATAGCCTGACCAGTGGCGGAAGAGACGCATCAATTTAAAGACGGCTGGCGTCGAATTGAGTCACCATCAACCAAGAACTCGACCTTGTCAGGCTGCGGCCTGACCTACTTGACTTTACGCCGAATGTTCCGATCTAATCCTGTCCGACAAATTGCCGGTGCCTTTCATCGTCTGGGTTTCGGCATTCTCCCACCCTGGTTTCCGCCGCCCCGATTGCCCCGTTTTCCACGCGGTTCTTTTTCCGGGACTTCGTTGACGGGCTTGCCCAGGTTGTCCCGCATTTTGACGATGCGGTCACGCAACGTGCCCGCCCGCTCGAATTCCATCGCGTCGGCGGCGGCATACATTTCCGCCTCGAGTTCGTTCAGGTATTCCTCCGTGATGTACTGGGCGTCGTTGGAACGGCCGACCGCCGCGTTCGCCTTGGCATGGGCTTGGGCTTCCGACTCGATGCCGGAGCGAATGCTTTTCTTAATCCCTTCGGGCGTGATGCCATGTTCTTCGTTGTACTTTTCCTGAATGGCGCGGCGACGATTGGTCTCTTCAATCGCTCGCTGCATCGAGTTGGTCACTTTGTCGCCATACAGAATAACCTTGGCATTGATGTGACGAGCGGCCCGGCCAATCGTTTGCATCAATGATGTTTCGCTGCGGAGAAAACCCTCTTTGTCGGCGTCGAGAACGGCGACCATCGACACTTCCGGAAGGTCCAGTCCTTCCCGCAAAAGATTGACCCCGACGAGCGCGTCGAACCGCCCTTCGCGCAGTTCACGCAACACCTCGACCCGTTCAAAGGCATCCAGTTCACTGTGCAGCCATTTGCAACGGATGTTTTTCTCGCAGAGATAATGCGACAGGTCTTCGGCCATCCGTTTGGTCAGTGTCGTACACAACACCCGTTCGTCCAGGGCCACGCGAGCCTTGATCTGTTCGACCAAATGGGCCACTTGTCCATGCGCTGGCGAGACTTCAATGATCGGATCGAGCAAACCGGTCGGGCGGATAATCTGCTCGACGAACTCGCCACCGGTTTGCCCCAGTTCATACGGCCCAGGTGTCGCCGAAACGTAGATCACTTGATTGATCTTCTTTTCCCATTCGTCAAATTTGAGCGGCCGATTATCCAGCGCACTCGGCAAACGAAAGCCATGTTCGACGAGCGTACTCTTGCGGCTGAAGTCGCCCGCGAACATCCCGCGAATTTGCGGAACGCCGACGTGCGACTCATCCACGAACATCAGAAAATCTTCCGGGAAATAATTGTACAGCGTGTCGGGCGTCGACCCAGGCGGGCGGCCCGACAAAGGGCGGCTGTAATTCTCGACGCCGGGACAATAACCCACCTCGGTCATCATCTCGATATCAAATCGGGTCCGCGCCGAAAGGCGTTGCGCCTCAAGCAGCTTGCCATGTTGCTTGAAGTTTTCGAGCTGATCTTCCAACTCTTGCTTGATGGAAGAGACGGCCTCCTTCATGCGGTCTTCCGGCATGACGAAGTGCTTCGCCGGGTAGAGAAATATCTGATCCTGTCGCGAGATCACTTCGCCGCTGGTCGGATTGATGTACGAAAGTTTTTCCACCTCGTCCCCCCAAAACTCGATTCGCACCGCGAACTCTTCGTAAGAGGGCCACAACTCGACGCAATCTCCTCGCACCCGGAACTTGGTCCGCTCGAACGAAACGTCATTGCGGTCGTAGTGAATGTCGATCAACTTCGAGAGCATCGCGTCGCGGTCGATCTGTTGACCGACTCGGAGGCCGACCATCATCGCTTTGTAGTCGTCGGGATTGCCTAAACCGTAAATGCACGAGACGCTCGCAACGATAATGACGTCGCGACGACTGAC
>JAYUFG010000495.1:0-9535 GCA_043738845.1 Planctomycetaceae bacterium | reverse complement strand
AAATGCAAAACGGAAGAGAAGCAGCGAAGCGGGGTAATCGAATAAGGCGGACGAAAGTTTTCGCCCTTGAAGTTTTTAGGATAAAGCTGCGACCGTTGGTCGCGGGGGTTGCCTTGGGATACGAAATGCTCCGCCGGATACGCCATTTGCTCGAGATGATTCGCTTTAGCCATACGGTGTTCGCGTTGCCGTTTGCGCTGTTGGCGGCTGTGATGGCGTGGAGACTGAGCAACGAACTTCGGAGACTCGCAACGTCCTTTAGTTCAAGGATCGTAAACAAAAACGGCGAAGCATCGCCAAGTGTAACCATTCACGACACCTACGTTTTGGTCGGGTCTGATAAAGTTCCGATCGACGTGTATTTATCACGATATGGTTTTCGCATCCAAGACCTTCTCGGCATCCTCATCTGCATGGTCTTTGCTCGCAGTGCGGCGATGGCGTTTAATCGGTTGGCAGATCGAAAGATCGACGCCGAGAATCCCCGAACGAAACTGCGGCATATTCCGATGGGTCTGTTGACCCCGAACAGCGTGTGGTTTTTTACGGCGGCCAGTTCGGCCGGGTTCATTACTTCGACCCTGTTGTTTTGGCCGAATCGGCTGCCGCTGTTTTTGTCGGTGCCAGTCCTGTTGTTTTTGTGCGGCTATAGTTATGCGAAGCGGTTCACGTCACTGGCCCATTTTTGGCTCGGAGCGGCGTTGATGCTCGCACCGATTTCGGCCTGGATCGCGATTCGCGGAGAGATCATCATGGGGAACGTGGCTGACCTGCTCCCCGCCGTCGTGTTAGGTGGAGCGGTCATGCTTTGGGTGGCGGGCTTTGATATGATCTATGCCTGTCAGGATGCGGAATTCGATCAGGAAAAACGGCTGCACAGTATCCCGGCGAAATGGGGCGTGCGAGGGGCGTTGTGGCTCGCGGCGGTGTGCCACCTCGGCGCGGTGGGACTCCTCGCCGCACTCCCGTTTTTTTTTGCGTACTTCGGTTGGATATACTGGTCGGGAATCGGGGCGGTAGCGTTACTTTTGCTGTATGAACACGCAATAGTTCGACCCGACGATTTGTCGCGAGTCAATCAAGCGTTCTTCAATGTCAATGCGGTGATTAGTATCGGTATATTGGTCGTCGGCTGTGTGGATATGTGGTTCGGGCATGGCTAAAAGCTTACCGCTAATTGCTAAAAGCCATTAGCAGTTAGCAATTAGCCAGAGAGAAATTGAGAGCAGGGCGTTTCAGTTCGTTTATGAATACAGCAACCAAGAAGGAGAAGTCGATGCGGGATTTTCGTCAAATTAAAGCGTGGCAAAAATCGCATGAACTTACGCTCGCAATCTATAAAGGTTACGGCAAGATACCCACCTCAAGAACAATATGGCTTAATTAGTCAAACCCGGCGTGCGAGTGCCTCTGTGCCGGCCAATATAGCCGAAGGGTGTGGGCGCGACGGAGACGCCGAATTTAAGCGATTCTTGCAAATCGCGATGGGTTCGGCGACGGAATTGGATTATCACCTCCTCCTGGCGAAAGACCTGGGCTTCCTTCCTCTTTCGTCCTATGCTCCACTGGCTTCCCTGACCACGGAGGTTCAGCGAATGCTCGCGGCTTTTATTCGAAAAATTAAGGCCAGTGGTAAATAGCAAACAGTTATTTTTAGCAACTATTCAGGCAGATTGCCATTTTGAACCCAATCACCGAACCAATTCCGATCCTCCAAAACCTGAACTTCCCACCGAACATCCAACAAACTCACTTTCCTTACTCCCCTCTGGCTAGTCGCTAATAGCTAATCGCTTTCCCCAGGTGCCCCGTGTCCAATTCCAAGTTCAATACGATTCGCGATAAAGTCGAAGCGGGCCAGAGACTCTCGCTCGACGATGGTTTGTACCTTTATTCGCCGGAGGTGCCGATCAATGATGTCGGTGTTTTAGCGAATCTTGTCCGCGAGCGGAAGAACGGCAATTTTGCGTATTACAACATCAATACGCATCTCAACGCGACGAACATTTGCGTCTATCGCTGCACATTCTGTGCGTTTCGCTCCGACCTTCGCGAGGCGAAAGGTTATCTGATGAGCGATGAACAAATTGTCGCTCGCGGTCAAGAAGCGATGGATGCCGGTTGCACCGAGATGCACATCGTCGGCGGACTGCATCATCAGATGAAGTACGAGTGGTATCTGCATTGTGTGCAATTGCTGCACGACACGTTTCCCGATCTGCATTTGAAAGCCTGGACGGCGGTCGAGATCAATTGGTTCACGTTTCTGACGAAGCGTTCCCACCGCGACATTTTGATCGAGATGAAAGAGGCTGGCTTGGGAAGTTTACCCGGCGGCGGGGCGGAGATTTTTCATCCCGAGGTCCGCGATCAAATCTGCGAACACAAAGCCGATGCCCACAATTGGATGGATATCCATCGCACCGCCCATCACCTGGGCCTGCGCACGAACGCGACAATGTTGTACGGCCACATTGAAAAACCGTTTCATCGCGTCGATCATTTGGTTCGGCTGCGAGAGTTACAGGATGAGACTGGCGGATTTCAAACCTTCATCCCGCTCGCCTTTCACCCGGAAAACACAGGTCTAAGCCACATCAAAAAACCGTCGAGCCTGGACGACCTTCGCACGATGGCGATCAGTCGGCTGATGCTCGACAACTTCGACCATATCAAGGCGTACTGGATTATGCTCGGCATCGGCACGGCTCAGGCGGCTTTGTCGTATGGTGCCGATGATCTTGATGGAACGGTCCGCCACGAGTTGATCTATCACGACGCGGGCGCGAAAACACCGGAGATTCTGGCCGTCGAGGACATACAGCACCTCATCCGCGAAGCAGGCCGCGAGCCGGTCGAACGCGACACGCTCTATCGCCGTGTCGTCCGCGACGGTGCCCGTTGGTCCGTCGGCGAGATGCTAACGGCGAATGCGTGAGGAGAAGCGAAGCATTGGCCGAATAACAGGTCGCACAGATTGCTTTCAACCTGTGTCGCAGCCAGGAGGCATTATTTTCGGAACGATGGACGTTTGAGTTCATTTACCCTGGGGCAAATCACTTCTCGATTGTTTGATCGCCTGCGAGACATACAGCACCAAGTCGCCGATGGTCCGCAGTTTTTCGGTGTTGATTGACGGAACAACACATGGTCGATACGGCTATTTTTCTCTATCTCTCTATCTATTTCTGCATCGACCGCAATTGCGTCAACGCCCCTTCAATGGCCGACTGTTTGTCCTGAAGTTCTTTCAGTCCATCCCGTTCTTTTTGCACCACATCGGCGGGTGCTTTTTCCGCGAATGTCGGCAGGGCGAGTTTTTTCTCCTTCGCCACGATAAATCCCTTCAGCTTATAGAGTTCCTTTTCCTGCTTCGTGATCTCCGCCGCCACGTCGATCAACCCGGCCAGATCGACGAAGACTTCAATGCCGGGCAACGAGAAGTGAGCGGCCAGTGGCGGTGAAGCAACGTCCGCACCCCAACCGGTCGCCTTGGCACCGGCCATCGACGAAAAGAACGGCGTCATCGGTTGCAACAGCGTCGTCGTGGCAGCATCGCATTTCACCGCGAACGAGATCGGCGTTTTGTTCGGAATGTTTTGCCGACTACGAATTTCTCGCAAGCCCGCCAGGACTTGTTGAAACTTCACGAACCGGGCTTCAATCTGCGGATCAATATGCGACTCGTCGGCGATGGGCCAAGTTGCTTTCATCACGCTCGCGTGCGGCGTTTGCGGATTGGCCAAACCGCGCTGCGGAGCAACTTTTGCGAGCAACTGCCAAACTTCTTCGGTGATGAACGGCGTGATCGGATGAAGCAATCGCAGCAGCGTGTCGAGCGCGTGGGCCAGCACCCGTTGGGCGACGACGCGGCCTTTCTCGTCCTGCAAGCGGGTCTTGACCATCTCGACATAGAACGAGCAGAACTCGTCCCAGGCGAATTCGTACAACACGCGACAAGCTTCAGCGAATTGAAAACTGTCCCAGGCGGCTGTCACTTGCTGCGTCACGGTCGCGAGCCGGCTCAACAGCCACTTGTCCTCGACGGCCAACTCGGCGGTGGTGACGGGAGCAGCCGTGTAACCTTCCAAATTCATCAGGGCGAACCGCGAAGCGTTCCACAATTTATTGCAGAAATTGCGAGCGAGTTCAAACCGCTCACTCACAACCGCCCCGCGCGGCAGAGCGATGTCCTCCGGCTTGGTTGCCCATTGCGTCGAGAACTCTTGACCACAGTTCTTGCACGGCACGCGGGCCAGGATGCGATTTTTCTTGGTCTGCTCCATCGGCTTGTGGCAATGGGGACACTCGTATTCGACCGGGATGCGAACGTCCTGCGTTTCGGTCGTGAGATGGGCGAGAGCGAACCGCATCGCGTCGGCCCCGAATTTCTCCATCACGTCAATCGGATCAACGCCGTTCCCCTTCGACTTCGACATCCCTTCGCCGTAACCGTCGAGGATTTTGGGGTGGATGAAAACGTCCTTGAACGGAATCTCGTTGAGATTAAACAGCCCGGTCAACACCATCCGCGCCACCCACAGCGTGATAATGTCGCGGCTCGTGCAGAGGACGCTGGTCGGATAAAAGTATTTGAGTTCGGCGGTTTCTTCCGGCCAACCGAGGGTCGAATGCGGCCAGAGTGCGGAGGAGAACCACGTGTCGAGAACGTCCTCGCTTTGTTCAAACCCGACTGACTCCAGCAATTCTATTACCTCAGTATCTTGATTGTCACGTACGCATATGTGAATTTTATCACTTGGATCGCCGTCGACGTCGATCAAGATTCTAAGTTCGCCATTTTCAAACAATGAATGAGGCCCAAAATACGCGGAAATGCGACCATCTAACAGCCAACTCGTAAATGTTTTTATACGTGATCCAAGTAATTTCCCAACAGGAAACTGGCCGTCATTAACTAGCGTCCATACCGGCACGCGATGTCCCCACCAAAGTTGCCTTCCAATACACCAGTCGCGTTTTTCTTTGAGCCAATCGAGATAACTCTTCGCATATCGCGACGGGTTGATCTTCACGCGGCCGTCGCTCACGGCGTCCATTGCCAGTTGGGCCAAGCCGGGGCGGCCGTCGTCGTGGTCGCCCATCTTCACGAACCATTGATCGGCCAAGTATGGCTCTATCGGCGTTTTGGACCGGTCCGAATGGGCCAGATCAATCTCGCGATCCTCAATGTTCTCCACCAAGCCGAGTGCTTCCAGATCGGCCACGACTTTGATCCGGGCGTCGGGCATTTTCAAACCCCTATACGGCCCGCCGTTTTCGTTCAGCGTTCCGTCGGCGTTCATAATGTTCGTCATCGCCAGCGATTGTCGCTTGCCGACTTCGTAATCGTTCGGGTCGTGGGCCGGGGTGATCTTCACGCAGCCGGAGCCAAGTTCGGGCTTCGCCCATTCGTCAGCGACCAGCGGAATTTCGCGATTAAGCAGCGGCAACATCAGCTTTCGCCCGGCCTTGGCCATGTCACGAAGTTGAATCAACAGCGGCAACATCGTTTTCCGCCGTTCTTGCAAATCGTCGATTTGTTTTTGGATTCCGTCGCGTTCCTTCTGCGGAGCCTCCGACAATTTTTGCTTGAGCTCTGCTTCGGCTTTGTCGAGTGCCTTGGCCGGGTCGGGATGGACCGCCACCGCCGTATCGCCGAGCATCGTCTCTGGCCGCGTGGTGGCAATGGTCACAAATTTTGGTTCGTTCTGATCGCCGTTGGCAATGGGAACGACCGGATACTTGAAGTGCCAAAAGTGTCCCTGCACGACTTCGTGAAAGACTTCGTCATCGCTGACGGCCGTTTGCAAAAACGTGTCCCAGTTGACCAGCCGCTTGCCGCGATAGATGTAACCTTCGGAGAACATTTTGAAGAACGTGTGGCGGACCGCCTTGGCACACGTCTCGTCGAGTGTGAAGCGAGTCCGTTCCCAATCGCAACTGCAACCCATCTGGCGAAGCTGGCCGAGAATCCGGGCTTCATAGTCGTGCTTCCATTCCCAAATTCGCCTGACGAGTTCGGCCGGGCCGAGATCGTGCCGCGATTTTTTTTCCTCTTGCATAATTCGCCGCTCGACGACCGCCTGCGTCGCGATGCCCGCATGATCCGTTCCAGGCATCCACAGGGCGTTGTAACCCTGCATTCGCTTGGAGCGAATGAGAATGTCCTGCAACGTGTTGTTGAGGGCATGGCCCAGATGCAACGCACCCGTCACGTTCGGCGGCGGGATGACAATCGAGAACGGCCCTTTCGGGAACTTCGTACCGGTCGGGTCTGGCTCGGCGTGAAAGTAGCCGTTTTCTTCCCAAACCTTGTACCATTTATCTTGGGCGGCTTGATGGTCGTATTGCGTCGGCAGTTCGGTCGAGGGGGCATCGGGAAGCATAGTTCAGGCGGTTTCCAAAATAACTCGAAGGTAATCGGTCAGGCGTCGAAGGTATTCAACAATGGTTGAAGCCATTCAATAGGGGAAACCATTTTACCGCGAGAGATTCGCGGGCGACAGGTTAAGAATGAGATTCGGGCGTAATCGTGGTGAAAACCGGGCTTTCGCCGGGCTTACTCGAGGGATTGAATATCCTTTAGGACCGGCGGATAAAAAACTGTCTCGTTGTCGTCCGTCATTGCGGCAAAAAAAACGGGTCTTTCGTGAAGCGAAAGACGACAATCGCGACGGCTATTGCTACGCCGGTCCTAAGCCCACGGCCCGAACATAAAACTGTCCGCACTGAGTTTGGTGTGTTGCTCGCAAAGATGTGTATCGATCAATATGCTCTGGCCGTGTGAACGGCCAAGGAACGCCACACAATTACAACAGCACTGGCAGAGCCAGTGGCACACAGTAAAGGTACACCGTTTAGGCACACGGTAGGTGTGGACTGTGTCCAGACGATTCCGAGGTTACTTCACGCCGTAGTAGCGTTCGATCTTACGGCTGAGGAGTTCGGGTTCTGAGTCGGAAGTGGTGCGGACGGTCGGTACGCCGTTGATGGAATAAGCGTGGCTCGTCGGAAGGACCGACATGCGGTCAGGCATTTCCTTTTTCGGTTCGTCCACGTAAGGACGCAGGGGCGGAAAACGCCACGGGCTGTGATAGTCGGTCATCAGTTGTTGCGAATAACGACCGGGCCAGTGGTACGTGTACAGCGGCGGGACGGGAAATTTATAGCTGCCGTTGCAATTGCAATTTCCCCAATCGACGCTTTGTTGATTGCCCCGACCACCACCGAACATGTTGCTCAAACGGCAACCCCGATGCGAATTTTGGCACTCGTCGCTATCGCCGCCACACGAATCGCACGACTCACCACCGACGATTTGCGAACTGGCCGATTCGCCCTGGGTATAGCTCATTTGCCCGGCGGCAGACGCTGAAGTGTACAGGGCTAAAACGAGAACGAAAGAACCAGCGAACCATTTGCAACGCATGACGACCTCCCGGCAAAATTCAAATGAACGGATGTTGGTTGGAACGCCAAGAACCATGAGCCTCGGCGTTGTGTCCAGATCGCGACGACCATAAAACTTGGCGTCCGACCGGACTGAAAAGGACCAAATGCTAAGGATTTTATCGGCTGTTCCGGTAGGGTAATCCTGAACGGAAATAACGACCGTAACACGGTTTATAGCGATTTACACCGTAAACTGACGGCCCTTGGTAAACTTTTCCGACGACGAGCAAAGTCCGACCCATTTTCCGGAACAAAGAAACGTCACTTGACTTTTAGCGGGGTCGATTCGTAGCATTAGTCTGTCGCGTGTGCCGAAGTAACGTGCTTTGGCCGGGATCTGGCCCGCTGTTGTCCCCATACTGGTGGGAACGCCGCTGGCAGGCTCTTTCCAGAAAGGAGGTGGTCCACGCATGTGTAGTCCCCAAATCCAGAGGTGGCTGACCTAACCCGCAGCCGACGGGCTGCTGTTTCCACGCTTTGCGAAATGTTCGCTGGCCAGGATTCGGTGGCAGCCACGAGTTTGTTTGAAAGTTTCGAGAACCGGCCGGAGTTTTCCTTCGGCCGGTTCTTGCTTTTGATGCTCTGAAAAAATCCGATGACGTTCGTGAATTTTTGTTTCGCATTTAACGTTGTAGGTCAGGTGCCCCGTACCTGACCTACAACTTTCGTTACGCACTCTTTTTCGAGATTTCTCCTGTGATCCCCCTGGCCCTGCACGCCCGACTGATTTTTCCGGTGGACCAACCGCCGATTGAAAATGGCTTCGTGGAAATTTGCGATGGACGAATTTCGACAGTCGGTGCGGAGCGACCAAGCTGTGAAGTTATCGAGTTGGGAAATGTGGCCGTCTTGCCCGGCTTGGTGAATCCCCACACCCATTTGGAATTTAGCGATTTAGAGCGGCCGCTGGGAACGCCGGGTATTCCGTTTCCCGACTGGATTCGGCAGGTGATCGCACATCGCCAAAAATTGTCCAACACGTCGAATGACGCCGTGGGTGCCCTGCGAAAAGGACTGAGCGAATCGCTCGCGGCCGGTGTCACGACGCTCGGCGAAATCGCCACGAGTGCGGCGTGGCGAGAAACAACCGACCGTTGTCCGCTGGACATGGTCATCTTTCGAGAGTTGCTGGGTCTGCGGTCGGAGCGAAAAGAGTCCGCGACCGAGTTGGCTCAAGCACATTGCCAATTGTTCGCCGAGGAAAAGTCGCTCGGCGATGCCGGACACGATAGCCGTGACGTACCGCACGGAACGAAATCGCCGGGCCTTTCACCCCATTCGCCGTACTCCGTCCATCCCCGCGTGATTCAACGGGCGATGCGTCTTTCGCGGGAACGTCAGTTTCCGCTCGCCATGCACTTGGCCGAAAGTCGCGAGGAATTGCGGTTGCTCCAATCGCAAGATGGTCCGCTGTTTGAATTGTTACAGGAGTTGGAGGCTTGGGAGGCAGGACTCATTCCGGCCGGTTCGCGGCCGCTCGACTATTTAATCATGGTCGCACCGGCGCATCGGACGTTGATCGTGCATGGGAATTATCTCGACGATGAAGAGCTTGGCTTTTTAGCCAGTCGTGCCGACAAGATGTCGCTCGTGTATTGCCCCAGGACGCACGCCTATTTTGGACATGACGAATATCCGTTGGCGAAGGCCTTGGAACGAGGAGTCACCGTGGCCGTCGGGACCGATAGTCGGGCGACGAATCCCGACCTGAATATGCTGAGCGAGTTGCGTTTCGTGGCGTTGCAACATCCGCAAGTTACTCGCGCGACGATACTCAAGCTGGGAACGATCAACGCGGCGAAAGCTCTCGGCACGGAACAGCGTGTCGGCTCGTTGTCGCCGGGAAAAGCTGCGAATCTCGCGATTATCAAACTGCCGAACCGAGAGGCGGCCGACCCCTATGAGTTGCTATTCAACTCGGATGAACCGGTTGTGGCGACGTATATTCACGGAGCGCGAGTGACGATGTAAGGAATTGGACCGAAATAACTTCCCGATTTAGTTGTTTTTGGCTGTGAGCGGTTCGTGCCGTGTTCCATTCACGCTCCGCCACCCGCAAGCGGGTACCCGGTCGCTGCTA
>JAYUFG010000494.1:0-9541 GCA_043738845.1 Planctomycetaceae bacterium | reverse complement strand
ACGCCTCTTCGCTCGCCGAATGGCTCATCGCAGAAAGAGCGTTGAGCCGCTATCAAGCCACCATCCACCTGGCCGGTCGCGCTGGTCCTTTTGTCTATGGAGATTACAAAGTCAGCGACCGGATTAGTGGCGGGCGGTTGGCCGGATTGTTTCGCGCCGTTCACACCCCCAGCGGTCAAGACGTCAGCTTGTACTTTCTGACCGGTTCACAAACGCAAAATCCGCAGGCGATCTCGCTGGCCCATCAGCAAATTATGCTCGGCCGCAGTTTAGCCAATCCTGGTTTGAGTAAGTGCTACGATCTGGTTGACCTCGGCTCGTTCAAGTTTGTGGTGTTCGAGTCGTTACAAGGTGAAACGCTCGAAGACCGATTGGCTGCGAAGGGACCACTGCCTGCGAATGAAGCCTGTCGGTTGTTGCGCTGTGTCGCGAACGGTTTGGCCAAGCTGCACGAAAACGGTCAAGCTCACGGCGACGTTCGACCGAGCAACATTTGGTTGGACAACAACGGCCAAGCGAGGCTGTTGCAACTTCCCCTGTCGCGTGATCCATTTGCGACGGTCGGGCCACTCGATTTTTCCGCGTTAGAAGCCTCGCGAAAAATCGAAGCCATGTCCGATTATCTCGCTCCCGAGTTGGCGCACGCCGGTTTCGCACCGAGTCCCACGACCGATATTTATTCGCTCGGCTGCACGTTGTATCAGCTTGTCAGCGGACGAACTCCGTTTGGTGGTGGCGACTGGCGGCAGAAGATCATGCGTCACGCCTCGGAAGCGATTCAGCCTCTCGCGCAGTTCGGTGCGCCGGAACAACTGGGACAAGTGGTCTCTTACTTGATGGCCAAAGACCCGCAAGTTCGTTATCAACAAGCGAGCCAAGTTGCCGAGGCCCTCGCGTTTTTTGTCGAACCAGAAAAACTGACGATCACCGCCGATCCCGTCACGCCAACGATGACCGCATTTGCAATGGCGTTGAACCGAACGAGTGGTGCGGCTGCTCCGCCAATTTCACAGCCGGTTGCTCCGGCTGTTCAGATTGCTCAACCGATGGTGCAGCCAGTTCAACAAGCTCCCGCTGCGACGGCGTACTCACAGCCTTACGCACACCCGAGTTACTCGCCAACTGACTACGGCCAAGCTACCGGCGGTTATGGTCAAGCTCCTGCTGGTTATGCGGCCGCACCGACTGGATATGCACCGGTCACTCAGGGCTATGGCGATCCGTCGGCCGTGGCGTTTGCGACGACGACGGCTGCATCGGCGAATCCGTTGGCCTTTGGTCCGCATGTGGACCCGACTCCGGTTCGCCGGGCCGCTTATTCGGCCGCCCGAACAAGCTCGCCCAAGAGTGCGAATCAAAAGATGCTGATCTTCGCGGGCGTCATCACTTTGTTTCTGATAGGCGGTTTGATTGCCCTGAATAGTCAGCGCGGCAGAGATGCTGATCCGATTAAACCTCCCGCCAATCAAGTTGCCACAAATGGCACCAAGACGCCCAGCGAAAATGACAAGCCAACGAAGACTACTCCACCACCAGTCGATCCGATTGATGACAGCAAGAAAAATGGTAGTGGCGGAACGTCTGGCACGGATACGGAACCTGTCAAACCGCCGGTTGTGCCTCCACCGGTTACACCACCTCCTGTGAAACCGCCGGTAGGTGCCGAAATCGAAGACGACGAAAAAACTCTCTTCGCTTCGCCCACTAACGGGAAACGGATCGAGTTGAAGTACATCCCGAAATTGACGAACGTCATCGCCGTCTTTCGTCCGGCAGATATTCTGTCGCATCCCGACGGCGAGAAACTTTGGTCCGCGTTGGGACCGGCGGGACAGTTCATGCAGTCGCAGATTGAAACGATCTCGCATGTGAAGATGGCCGATGTCAATCAATTGACCGTCGTGCTGTACGACAATCCGGCCGGATCGTTTGGCACGTCGTTCGTGTTGAAGATGAACAACAAACTGCCCGGCGAGGAGCTTATTCAACGCTGGGGAAATCCGCCGAAGATAACGCATGGCGAACATACGTTCTTTCAGGGCACTGAATGGTCGTACTACCTTCCCGCCAAAGAGGCCGGAACCGTTCTCGTCATCGCCAGCGCAGACCGGATGAAGGAAATCATCGACGCCGAAAAAGGTTCTCTCGCGGGCAACACGAAGATCGAGCGAATGTTGGTTGATTCGGACGGGCTGCGACATTTCACACTGCTGTTCGTGCCAGAGTTTTTGTTCAACGACGGGAAAAAGTCGGCGTTCTCTGGTCAGCTGCAACCGCTCGAAAAATCGCTCGAAGCCTTCCTGGGCAACTCAACCAAAGCCGGTTTGTTGAGCATCCACTTGTCCCGCAATACGTTCTTTACGGAACTCCGCTTCAGCAGTGCGGGCGGCGATCCGGGCGGTGTCGCGCGAGAGTTCTCCGACCGCTTCGCGAAAGTGCCGGACGAAGTCGAAACCTATTTGGCCACGCTCAACCTCCATCCGTTTGCCAAAAAATTACTGAACCGTTTTCCCCAAGTCCTCCGCTTTATGAAAGACTACACTCGTTATGGTATCGACGACGACCAAGCAGTTTTACGATGTCAATTGCCGGTCGGGGCCGGACAGCACCTGTTCATGTCCACCGAATTGGCCTTGGCCCAAAAGCCGGGACAGTCGTACAACTTGGCTGGCAACCCTGGGGCGGGCGGCGATAAACCGCCGGGGCCAGCCGCCGATAGTGTCGCCGGAAAATTGAAGAAAGTCACCTCGCTCGTTTTTCCCCGCGACAATTTGGAAAAAACGATGGCCATGATCGCCGATGATGTCGGTGTCCCGATTGAAATCATGGGGGGCGATTTGCAGTTGGAGGGAATCACCAAGAATCAATCGTTCGGCCTGGAAGAAAAAGACAAACCGGCCGACGAGATTCTCCGCAAAGTGCTAAAACTGGCCAATACCGACGGAAAATTGGTCTACGTTATTAAACCAAAGGCAGCGGGCGGAGCCGATATGATCTTTATCACCACACGTGCGGCCGCCACCAAACGGGGCGATAAACTTCCGCCCGAACTGCAAGTTGCCGATGCCCCGAAGAAAAAATAACGCGGCTGTGCGTCTACTTCGGAGCGGATAAGTCCAAAAACCGTAGCCGTTTGAAGTGCAGAGTGGATAAAAACGATTTGTTCGGTCATTCGCCTGAAAGGTGAACATTTTTCAGCCCTTCGGGCTGTATATCAACGAACATTTTCGTCCTATCCCAAACGGCTCAAAAGTTACAAAAGTTGCAAACCTAAAACCAACTTCTCGAACCACGCCGAGCAACGTGCATTTGTTTTCCGTCACTTGCCTGACTTGTCGCCGTCACCTAAAGGTCACTGACCCGAAGGCAATCGGTGCGATTTTGGCTTGTCCCGGCTGTGGGGGCATGGTGCAGATCGCCCCGCCCGACGGTTGGCAAATGCCGTCGAGCGATGTGGCCGCAAGCGTAATCGCACCAACGACCCCAACGATGGCCGTAGCCGCTCCAGCGAAACCGGTCACGCCGCCGCCCCTCCACAAACCTAAACCGGCTGTACCCGCCGAAACGGTCTACGAGCAGGTCGATGCGGCCGTGGCAGGTGCTAGCCCTGTCATTGCGGCGGGAATGGTTGCCGTCGTCGCGACACCGACGGAAAATACTCCAACGCCCGGTCATGGCCCGACGGGTTCGATTGCGTCACCTCCCGTTTCATCATCGCTGCGGTATGTTTGGCTGGGTGGCGGAGCGGTGGCAATGGCAATCGTCTCGGCGTTAATTGTCGTCGTCATCGGCTCGTCATCGGCCAAATTGCCTGCTGAATCGGCCGATGGTACTCAGCCTGCATTGAACAATAATTTACTGGCCGCCGTGCCGGTCACAGAAGAAAACAAACAATCCGCCGTTACGCCGCCCGCCACCGTCGGCGAAACCACGGAACCGAAGAACGAGACGCCAGCAACACCTTCGCCGGAAAAAATTGCGGCAACGAATGACCGTTCACCGGCCATCACCGATCCAGTGGACCCGCTGAAAGCAAACGCCCCTGCTCCTGTCGTTGAAAAGAGCGATCTGGATGAGGAATTGGATTCGACCGACCGCTCGGCCGGATTGGCCTTTCGCCTTGGCGTCGAGCCAATCGACTGGCCCGCTCGCCTCGAGGACAAAATACCGGGCGTCGCGTGTCGCAATCTGCCGCTGGCCGATTATCTGGCGATGTTATCGAACGCGAGCAACCTGCGGATTGCCGTCGATGTCGATGCGCTGGAAGAAACCAATATCACGACGGCCACACCCGTCACCGTGAAACTTTCGGCAACGAACCTCGGTGCGGCTCTTGAAGCAGGTTTGTCGCCGCGCGGCTTACGGGCGATCCCCAGCGGTCGCCATCTGCAAATTGTCCGGTCGGGAGAAACGCCCGGCCCGTTACGAACAGTCCCCTACACCGTCTCCGACTTGGCAGCGGATAAAACTGCGCTCGAGCAATTTTCGCAGTTCATTTCCAAGCTCGTCGCCCCAGAGAGTTGGAAATCGGCTGGCGGCAGCGGCTCGATCCAAATCGGTGAACGCTCGCTCATTATCGAGCAAACCGCGTCCAATCATTTTCAAATCGTACTGTTTTGCGAGCGACTTCGCTTGGCTCGCGGCCTGCCGACGAAAAGCCGCCTCGACTCTGCGCTCCTGCGATTGGAAAGCCGCACCGCGCGGGCTAGCCAGAAACTTTCGCAACCCGTCACGGCGGTCTTTTTCAATCCGACACCCTTGCCAAGAATCTTGGAATACATCGGTAAAAAATCGGGCGTCCGGTTTTTGATCGACGACCGCGCGTTCGAGGTCGAAGGAATCTCACCCGACGTCGCTGGAACTTTCAACGCGCAAAGTCAACCGCTCGATGTTTCGCTCTCGGCCATGCTGGAAAAAATGGAGTTGACTTATCGCGTCGTGGATGACAAAACGGTGCAGATCACAACCCGCAAAGGTTTCCGCCGCGAGATCGAATTCTATCGCGTTAAGGAACTGATCGTGGCGGGCGTGAAGCCGGAACAAATCACCGAGAGAATCACGACCCGCGTCGTGCCGGGACGTTGGACTTCGCAAGGGGGCAAAGGGGCGATTGAATTTGATCCCGCCAGTCAAACGGTTGTCGTTTCGCATTCGCAGCTTGTGCAGCGTGAAGTGGCGGAACTCCTGGTCGATTGGCATTCCAATTCGCTGGCCGCGAAAAAAACTCCCGCCGAAAAGTAAATCCCACCGATATCCCGCCCCGTTCGTCCTTTCGCCTCACTTAACCCACCGATTCTCGTGAATACCCATCCGTTTCTGACTCGTCGTGAAATGATCTCCCGCTGTGGAACGGGCTTCGGCGCGCTCGCCCTGTCGGGCCTGTTGCAGGATTTGGGTTTGTCCGATGGGCACGCGCGTGCGAACGAGACCAACTCCAATCCGCTCGCCCCCAAGCAACCGCACTTCGCAGCCAAGGCCAAACGGGTGATCCACATTTTCGCCAACGGCGGACCATCGCACGTCGATACGTTCGATCCCAAACCGATGTTGCAAAAGCTCGCTGGTCAGCCGCTGCCGATGAAGAATTTTCCCACCGAGCGCAAGACGGGCGCAGCCTATCCCTCTCCGTTCAAGTTTGAAAAGCGGGGCGAGAGCGGGATCGAGGTCAGCGAGCTTTTTTCGCACGTCGCCGAATCCATTGATGACATGTGCGTGATCCGCTCGATGCACGCTGACGTTCCGAACCACGAACCGTCACTGCTGCTAATGAACTGCGGTGAAGCTCGGCTCGTTCGCCCCAGCATGGGTTCCTGGTTGACGTATGGTCTCGGGACGGAGAATCAAAACCTGCCTGCGTTCATCGCGATGTGTCCCGGCGGATATCCAATTCAAGAATCGCAAAATTGGCAGGCTGGTTTTCTCCCCGGCGTGTTTCAAGGAACGTACATTGACACGAAACATACGGACCTCGACAAACTGATTGAGCATATTCGGCCCAATCAGATTTCGGACGGAGAGCAACGCCGACAGCTGGACTTGCTAAAAGCGTTGAATGAAAAGCACCTTGCCGCCCGTGATAAGGATGCGCAGTTAGAATCGCGATTGCAATCGTTCGAGCTAGCCTATCGAATGCAGCACGAAGCGGCCGAGGCGTTCGACATTTCCAAAGAGCCGAAACATATTCTCGAAATGTACGGCCCAGGGACTCAAGCCCGACAATTGCTCATCTCTCGGCGGCTCATTGAACGGGGCGTTCGCTTTGTGCAAGTCTGGTCGGGCGAAGGTCAACCGTGGGACAGTCACGACGACATCGAGGTCAACCATCGTCGTCTGGCCAAGGATTGCGATCAGGCGATCGGTGCGTTGTTAAAAGACCTCAAGCAAAGCGGTCTGTTAAAGGACACGCTCGTGATCTGGGGGGGCGAATTCGGCCGCACGCCCGTCGTGGAATTGCCGACGCCCGGCTCGAACCAGGGCAAGATCAACGGCCGCGACCATAATCACTGGGGATATACAACCTGGATGGCGGGTGGCGGCGTGAAGGGTGGTTACGTTCACGGCGCGACCGACGAGTTCGGCTTTAAGGCGGTCGAAAAAGAAGTCCATGTCCACGACCTGCACGCGACCATCATGCACCTGATGGGCTTCGATCATGAAAAATTCACCTATCGTTACGCGGGCCGCGATTATCGCCTGACCGATGTACATGGCAACGTCGTCAAAGACTTGATCGCCTAAGTGATTGTTCGAAGAGTCTTTGATCCTTTGCGTGGGTGTCTCTGCTGGCTTGTCCAGCAGGGACACACTTGGCCTACTTCTGCTGACCGTAAATGAGCGTCATCACTTCCGCCCGGGTCGAGACATTGTTGCGAAACAGCCCTTTCATTGCGGATGTGACGCACATACTTCCCGGCTTGCGAATTCCGCGGATCGTCATGCACGAATGGGAAGCCTCGATCACGACGGCGACTCCTTTCGCATCGAGTTCCTCGACGAGCAAATTCGCAATCGTCTCCGTCATTCGCTCCTGCACTTGCGGTCGCTTGGCAACCACTTCTACAACACGGGCCAGCTTACTCAAGCCCAATACTTTGCCCTTCGGCAGATAGGCAATGTGAGCCTTGCCCATGAACGGAAGCATGTGATGCTCGCACATGCTATGAAACGTGATGTCCTTCACTAGCACGATTTCGTCGTACTTTTCGCTGAAGACTTTTTTGAGATGCTTGCGTGGATCTTCATGCAAACCGCTGAACATCTCGGCGTACATCCGTCCCACTCGAGCGGGCGTTTCCAACAAACCCTCTCGGTCGGGGTCTTCGCCAATCGCGATCAAAATCTCGCGGACCGCCCGTTGAATTCGCTCTTGATCGACGACGAACTCCGGCTGGTTTTTTTCAGGCGGGGACGAAGAGCGAGTTTTCTTGTCAGACAAAGGAGAACGGGCCATAGAAATTCCTGGAAAGATCGCGACAAAACTCGATCTTAGACCCACCTTCGGCGGCGGTCAAGCGGCGGGAAACGAAACGTACACGGGATGTTCACTTCTTCCCCACTCCGTACAAATACTTCGCCCCTTTGAAAATAATCTTTCCCTGCGCGACGGCGGGCGATGCCGATGTGCCGTCATTCAAGTCGTTGGTGGCAATGAGTTCGTACTTCGGACCCGACTTAAGGACGTAGGACTTGCCCGCGCTGGCAATGTATACGAGACCGTCGGCCGTGGTGAAGGGACTTGCGTGAGTCGAGACTCCTTCCAGGCGTTGTGTGAAGGCTTCTTCGCCGGTCGTCATGTTCAGACAGCGGACCACGCCCGGATTGTGAAGGCGATACAACCATTCGCCCGCAATGACGGGCGACGAAAGTCCTTCGGGGATTTGGGCGACTTTCCAGCGGACGTGCGTGGCCGACACATCGCCGGTGCCGGTCGGATCGACCGCGTAACCTGGTCCGCCGCGACCACTGTCGATATAGATCAACTTCCCATCATAAACGGGCGTCGGCACATCCCCCTTCGCGCGACACGACCACAAAATCTCGCCGGTTGTTGGGTCGGCGGCTTGCAAAGCGTTCGAGGCCCCGATCAAAAGTTGCGATTTGCCCTGAACTGAAAACAGGATCGGTGTCGTGTGGTCAAAGGCGACCGTCGGACGCTCTTTTTCCCATTTCACTTCGCCAGTTCGACAGTCCAAGGACAACAGCGACGAAGCTTTATTGTTCCGATCACACAGGAGCAAAATCGTGTCTTGATAAATGATCGGGCTGGTCGCAAACGCGACATCGAAATGTTCATACTTGTCGAGATCGTGTTTCCACACAAGCTGGCCGTCGGCAACCTTGAACGCGGCAATCATAGCCGAGCCAAACGCCACATAGACCCTCTCGCCGTCGGTGGTCGGCGTTGGCGCACCGTATCCGCCCCGCAGGTCGCTCAATCGCCACGGGCCGGGCGCGACCAACACATCCCACAATTGTTTTCCCTCCGCAATGGAATAACAAGTGAGATGCTGTTCTGGAAAATCCTTTTGTGAATTCTTGTCGGGCCAGCAACAGGTCGTGACAAAAATCCGTTCGTCCCAGACGATTGGGCTGGATTGATTCAGGTCGGGTTTGGCGTCGGGCTTCACATGAGGAAGCGGCGTTTTCCACAAGATGTTTTCGTCATTCTTTCCACCCCAAGTCGTCGGCAAACCTTGTTCAGAACTTTGCCCTTGTCCCGTCGGCCCGCGAAACTGCGGCCAGTTTTCGGCGCAGGCCACTCGCGCTGAGCCACCATTACTCGCCAAAATAAGCAGTCTGAGAAAATGCAACAAAACAATTGAACGTCGGATGCGGCGGGACATGGGTGGGAGCCTGAATAAACGGTGAGTGAAAGAGACCGTGGTCCGTTGACCGATTATGGCCATAACGAGTGGAAAAGGGCAACCGAAATATTGTCAATTGTTGTGGATAGGATTTTTTCTAGGCGGCGGATTCTTCGGGTTGGGGGACTGATTTAATTCCATCCGGGAAGATGATTCCGGCGATCACGTCGGGCAGGCGTTCGTGGCCGTTCAGGACGCGCCATTTCTTCTCGGCCGACTGCATCAGCTTGAAGTCCATCGTCAGGCAGGAGATTGGCTACGACCTTTCCACGCACACTTCCAAGGGACTGAACGACTTCAACGGCCAAGAGTTCGCGGCGGCCGTCACGATGGGTTGCGGCGATGAATGCCCACTCGTACTCGCCCAACAACGAGTGGACTGGAGGATTCTTGATCCCCGCGACATGTCGCCGGACGAATTTCGCGAGGTGCGAAACCTGATCGAGTCCAAGGTGAAAGAGTTGCTGCAATTGATTTGAATGCTGACGTCGATCAAACAATTCAATCGCCATCATTCGCGATCACACGCCCAGTTCCACCGGAACGCGGCCTGATTTCGCGGCCGCTTGGAGTGATTCATAGTCGCGATCGTTTTGGTCCGCATAGGCGATGGCAAAATCGGCAAGTGCGTCATCCAGTGCCTCACCCTTGCCTAAGAATCCGGAAATGAGTGCCGG
>JAYUFG010000493.1:0-9554 GCA_043738845.1 Planctomycetaceae bacterium | reverse complement strand
CAAAATTGCCAATTTGTAAAATCGTGAGCGATGGACTTCAGTCCGAGCAACGATTTTTCCCCGAACCTACCGGCTTGCAGCCGGTAGTAGTTCAGTTTACCCCGCTGGGTCGCGGGGCCGGAGGAGGCGTCTAACCTCATTCCACAAGCGACCGACTTCAAAGGCCCCGTGACCCGGCAACTGGTCCCGGGGTTTTTTGTTGCCTGCTTCCCTTTTCCCTCACAAATCTTCACTCAACCCATTTTGCTCACATCCCATTTTTCGGAGGATCACCACTGTGATTGTCGTTATGAAGCCCACTGCGTCACAAGCCGATGTCGATCATTTGGTCGAGCGGATTGAAGGTCTCGGTTTGAAAGCCCATGTGATCGTCGGCACGGAGCGGACCGTCGTCGCGGCCGTTGGAGACGACCGCAAGACGCACAAAGAGTCGCTCGAAAACGCGCCCGGCGTCGCCGAAGTTATGCCGATCTTGGCACCCTACAAAATCGCCAGCCGCGAAGTTCGCGATGAACCGACGATTGTCACTGCCCGCACTTTGGTCGTCGGCGGCAAGAACGTCGGCGTGATCGCCGGGCCTTGTTCCGTCGAGAGCGAGGAGCAAATCATCACCGTGGCCAAGGCGGTGAAAGCGGCGGGCGCGACGGCTCTTCGCGGCGGGGCGTTCAAACCGCGCACGAGTCCCTATTCGTTCCAAGGTTTGAAGGAAAAAGGTTTGGAACTTCTCGCGGCCGCGCGGGATGCTACCGGTTTGGCCGTCGTGACCGAGGTCGTCGCGACCGAAGACGTTGCACTCGTCGCCAAGTATGCCGACGTATTACAAATCGGCGCGCGTAACATGCAGAACTATCGCCTGTTGGAAGCGGCTGGCAAGTCGGGCGTTCCGGTCCTGCTCAAACGTGGTCCCAGCGCGACGATTGACGAGTTGCTCCTGGCTGCGGAGTACATTTTGAACGAAGGAAATCCAAACGTCATGCTATGCGAACGGGGCATTCGGACGTTTGAGACGCATACGCGGTTCACGCTTCCCTTGGCGACGGTCGTTTATCTGCATGCGAAGACCCATTTGCCGGTGGTCGTCGATCCAAGCCACGGGACGGGACACACTTATCTCGTCCCGCAAATGTGCGCCGCCAGCGTCGCGGCGGGCGCGGATGGTTTGATTATCGAGGTCCACCCGAACCCCGAGCGGGCACTGAGCGACGGATATCAATCGTTGAACTTGAAGCAGTTCGAGGAAACGATGACGTTGTGCCGGAAGATTACGGTGGCAATTGGCAAGGAGATGTGAGGGAAACAATGAACAATGAACAGGGAACGAATTGTGTCGTCCTTTACCCACCGAACATCTCGGTGAAATACGTGCCGCTTTGGCCAACGCCGATTCGTTTGTGGTCGCCGAGCATGTTCTTGTGGTGGCCGGGACTGTGGAACCAACCCTCGTTGGCGACCTTGCCGCTGGTGATGCCGACGAAAATGTTTTCGGCACTGGCTGTGGTGTTCATCCGCTTCGCCCGGTCCCAGGGGGTCGTCTTGCCCGCGACGGGAGATTCGTGCGCAAAGAATTTGAGCGTCTCCATATCGTGCGAATGGTCTTTGGCGGCGGCGCACAACTTGGGGTCGATTTCGCATACGTTCAGGCCCAGCAACAGCCGTGTTTGATTGCAGGCCAAAATGCAGCGACTTTCTTCCGGGTCGAGTTTCGTCGCTAGCTTTTCGTTCGCCGCCAGCACGGCACGCGAGTTTGGGTCCATCGGCAATGATTGGCGCGCGGAGAGTTCTTCTTCTCCTTTGAGATAACTTTCAAAACTGATCGGGTCTTTCGACTTTTGATCGGTGGGAAGCTGATCGTTGTAATAGGCGATACACCGCTCCCACACTTTGGCGATTTGGCCCAGCTTCTCTCGCTCCTTTTGTAGGTCGGGCGAGGCGTCGAGAACTTTGTTGCGGTCGATCACCAGAAGTTCGCTAAGTTGCTTCATCGCTGGATCGGCCACTTTGACAATCTCTTCCTTAGAGAGTTCTTTTTTCTCTTTGAGGGCCAACACGGCGGCGCGAAGTTGCGTGATCTCTTGATTCGGCGTTGTTGGGGCGACTTTCGTTTTTCCGCCCGTCACTGGGCTACCGCCCACATTCGCCGCCGGGCTTCCGCCGCCGACAATCGCGACCGCCTGTTTCGCGAAGCGGTCGCGATAATGGTCCAATTGCGGCCGGGCTTGTTTCTCGATCAAGGCCGACAGATTGCGGACGCCGACCGGGCCCAATTCGAACACGCGACCGGCGATTTTCTCGCGGTCCTCTGGCGTTTTGTTGACCGCTCGAAATTCGACGAGCAACTTTTGTAGCTCTTCCGATTGTTGCGTCGTTAGCTTGGGGGTTGTCGCCGAGGCCTCGGCCGCCGAAGAGAGTTTTGACGAAATAATCGCGAAAAACAATCCGACGGAAAGTGAAAGAATGGTGAACAACGTGTGGCGAAGGGACATGGCTCGACCCAGGTGAAAATGTGCCAGGTGAAAATGTGTTCGTAGGCGATGGACGATTTTACGAATCTTTTAGCTTTAACAACTCGGCTTCGCAGGCGGCGATTTCCTTTTCCAGGCGGGGAACTTCTGCCGGGTCGTCGGGCTGCTGCTTGGCACCGGCCAATTGCTGTTGTAGCTTGGGCAACTTTTGTCGCAAAACTTCGATTCGTTTTTTGGCTTTCTTGTCCATAACGGATGGGAGGCTTAGTTCTTGGCAGGAGTTTCAGGGGTTGTTGTCGTCGTAGGTGAAACAGCCGACTTTTCCGGATGCTGATGGGTCGAACGTAGTATACTCGACAAGGCGACCACAATCAAAATTAAAGTGACGTTGATGGAGAGCCACAACTTGGCGTTTGCCCGAATTTTATCGAATGCCGCACTGCGACCGGTCAAAGCACTGGCTACGAAAAAGATCACCATTGCGAGCAGAAATTTGATGCCAAAGGCTGCGTTGTACAGGGTCGGCAGCTTTTCCCCATCCGCGATGAACATGCCGCGAATGTTGAAATAGTTAATCAAACCCGTCACGAGCAACACCGCAATTGCACCCATCACGATCTTCGACCAGCGGGCACGAATGTTGGCATGTAAGGTCTTGCGGACGTCGTCGGGAAGGTGGGCAATTGACGGTAACAGAACGAAGCGGACGAAGATCGTCCCGCCCGCCGCTGTAATCGCGGCACTAATGTGCAACCACCGCAGGGCCAGGCCTAAGTAATCCATATTTCTCCAAGAGCAAAATCGAACAGGGGCAACGCGAAGGGGGCTGGGAGTCGGTTTCGCGGTGAAGACTTTCAATCATCAACGAACTTTTTCGCGAAACTGACTCCCGACCCCTTTTCCGGAGGCCTTCAAAGTTGTGTACAAACGTCATGGTCCTCAAGTATCCAGCCAACGCGCGTTACGACGCCGCCGGATCGGCCGATGGTGGTGCGGTTGGCGGATGTTCACTCGGCGCGGCTTCGCTGGCCCGATGTTCGGTGGTGGGAGCGACGGGCGGCGGTTCTCCGTTGGTCGTTTGCTCGGGTGTGTTTGATGCGGGCGGAGTTGATTCAGCCGGTTTTGGCTTGGGCGGTTTTTTCTCGGGCTTTTTGGGTGCCACCACGGTTTCGGGAAGTTCTTCGCCCGCCTTGATCTTTGCGAACTGAAACAGGTCGCCGAACGTCCGCATTGGCTCTTTGCCGATTACCATTTTTTTGGTGATGGGCACGAGCGGTTTTGGTTTCGGCGGCGGGGGAGGCGTGAACCGGGGTTTATCGGGTCCGTCGGAGCGACCGCCGCGTTGCGGTCGGCGGCCATATCCGCCACCTTGACCGCCGCCACCCTGACCAGACGGTCGTGGTGGGCGACCACTTTGCTGTGTTTGGCCACCCGAGTTTTGGCCCGCTGCGGCTCCTTCGCCGGAAGTTGCCGGACGAGCAGGACGCGGCGGGCGATTGTCGGACCGGCGACGGTCCGGCGGGCGACGTTCGCTCTCGGCCGGATGTGGTGGTGGCGTGCGGGGCGTGCCCGGAGCGATCATCGTCAACGAAACGCGACGACGAGTTTTATCAATTTCCAAAACCCAAACTTTAACAATGTCGCCGACGGCCACGACATCGTGCGGATCGCGAACGTACTTGTTGGCGAGTTGGCTGATGTGAACGAGGCCGCTGTCGTGCAGACCAATGTCGACGAAGGCACCGAAGTCCACGACGTTGAGGACGCTGCCGGTCAGTTCTATTCCTTGCGACAGGTCTTCGAGCTTCAGCACCCCCCGTTTGAAAATCGGCTGTGGCAAATCTTCACGAGGGTCGCGACCCGGCCGACTGAGTTGGGCTAAAATATCCTTGAGCAGCAATGTTCCGACGTGCAGTTCGGTCGCCACTTCTTCCGGATTGAGTTGTTGCGACCGTTCCGTCAGCAGGGCGGCCGTTTCCTTTTCTGCCAAGGATGCGGCTGAGCAATTGAGTTTTTCGAGAACCTTGCCCGCCGCTTCGTAACTTTCGGGATGAATCCAGGTGGCGTCGAGCGGATTTTCCCCACCAGTGATTTTGAGAAAACCCGCCGCTTGTACGAAGCCAGCCTCGCCAATTCCAGGGACATCTCGCAATTGTTCGCGGCGTAGAAAAGGGCCATGTTGCTGACGATGATCGTATACGCGGCGGGCCGTGAGTTGATTCAAGCCCGACACGTAACGCAGCAGGGCGGGACTCGCCGTATTGATATCCACGCCGACATAGTTGACGCACGATTCGATCACGGCATCGAGCGAGGTTTGTAAGTGCTTCGCTTTCACGTCGTGTTGATACAATCCGACGCCAATACTGGCCGGGTCGATCTTGACCAGTTCGCTAAGAGGATCGAGCAGTCGGCGACCTATCGAGATTGCTCCGCGAAGTGTGGCATCGAAGTTAGGAAACTCTTCACGGCCAAGCGGACTGGTCGAATAGACGCTCGCCCCGGCCTCGTTGACGATGACATAAGCCGCCCCTTGGTCCTTCAGTTCGTTGGCCAACAGGTCATTGAATATGTCTTCCGTTTCGCGACAGGCGGTCCCGTTGCCAATCGCGGCGACATTCAAATTATGCTTTTGAATTAGCTCGACGATTTTCGCACGGGCTTCCTTCTTGCGATCATCCTTGCCGATGATATGCACGACGCTGTGATCGAGCAAATTGCCAAACTCATCCAGTGCGGCTAGTTTACAGCCACTCTTGAAGCCGGGATCAATCGCGAGAACGCGCCGCCCACCAATCGGCGGCTGCAATAAAAGATTTCGCAAATTACGGGCAAAGACTTCGACAGCGTGTGTTTCGGCATGATCGGTCAGTTCACGGCGAATTTCGCGTTCTAAACTTGGTTCAACCAATCGCGACAGGGCGTCTTTGGCGCAGCCACGCAGAAACTCGGCGTGCGGATGTTCTGGCGGAATGAGGATCGAGTCGGCTTCTCGCGACATCGCGTCGGTGTCGGCGTCGATCTTGACGCGAAGAATTTTCGCCTTTTCACCCCGATTGATTGCCAAAATGCGGTGCGGCGGAATACGGCCCAACTGCTCTTGATAACTGAAGTAATCACGGAAGTCGTGCTCCAGCTTCTCTTGCAGTTTGGTCTTGGCTTTTTCTTTCGCCTGTTTTTTCTTCTCGCGAAATTCAGCGCGAGCATTTGGGCGAGTGGCGGCAACTTCGGGAGCGGGAAGTGTTGTCGGTTCGCCGGTAGCGACCGATTCGGTCGAAGATGATTCAACGGCCGGTGTTTCCGAAGAAGACAAAACTTCCGCAGCAGGTTCGGCTGACGAAACTGGCAAATAGTCAGCCGCGTCGTCATGTGCCATCATCGGAGGAGCGACGGGCGGAATTTCTGTTTGCGATACTTCTAAGTGTGTTACCGCGACTGGCTCAACAGGTGAAACAACGTCTTGAACGGTTTCTCTCGCAACTTCGGCAACCACTTCAACGGACTTGGTCTCAACCGCCTTGGTCTCAATGGGTTTGCTCTCGGCAGGCTTGCTCTCAACCGGTTCGGCTTTTTTCTCCGTCTCAATACGATTGGAAATCAGCTTTCCGCTGCGTTTGAAAATACGTCGCAAGCGGCCACGAACATCAGCCCGTTCGCTAAACGTCTCTGCCAAAATATGGCCCACGCCCAACAGTACATCGGCGACGGAGGTAATTTGTTTGTCGGGATTGATGAAGTCCTTGGCTCGGACGCCGAGGTCCACACAAGCGGGTGACGCGGCCAGGATTTCCTCGGCGAATGGTTCAAGACCTCGTTCACGAGCGGTCGTTGCGAGCGTTTGCTTCTTCGGCTTATAGGGGAGATATAAGTCTTCGAGCCGTTTGAGACTGTCGGCCGATTGGATCAAGTTCGTTAGTTCGGGCGTAAGTTTTCCTTGCGTCTCGATGGAACGCAAGATCGTTTGCTTGCGTTCGACAAGTTGGCGAAGTTTGTTCACCCGCGCTTCGATGTCTCGAATTTGAACTTCGTCCAACCCGCCCGTTTGATCTTTGCGGTAACGAGTGATGAACGGAACCGTATTTCCCTCGTCAAGGAGACGGATAACGGTTTCGACGCGCTCGGGCGACATTCCCAATTCACGCGACAATGGACCCAAATCAATGGTGGTCGTGGTGACCATGCAACCGGCCGATGATAAAGACGGACGAAAAACGGAGTGGCCTTGCAGCGCACGTCCATTGGCCGCTGGCACGCGTGGCGTACCCCCAAGGATGGAAGGGCCACAACTAAAACGCGAATTTTCCAGTCTCGCAATGTAGGGTTCAGCCGGAAGAATGTCAAGAATCGACCAACGGGGAAGCCTGAATTAGTTGACATTGAAAGTTTTGGTACCTAGAATCGGAACTTGGAACGGAGCGGAACTCTTCAAGCAAGATCGTGCGCGAGCGGTGGGCGGCGGCAATTTAGGCTACAGCCAGCGGCCAGACCGGGATGGGGGAATAACTTCATCCTCGCGCGACGATAGATTTCTGGGCAGGGGAATTTGGGCCGGGGTGTCCCGCGCACCGTGCTGCCCTGATTGGTTCGTTCGTTTTTGGTCGTTCCCATGGGTCAGGTACACCGTACCTGACACTAGGAATGGTTAAACCAAGATCGAGGTGCCGAATTGGCGGATGGGAGAATCGAGCTTCGGTCGTCAGGTACGGGTACCTGATCTACAACTTGTCATCCATTCATTCTGGTTTGAATTTTCGGTTGAAAGGCATTTGAGCAAAGGCACCCATGCACAAATTTCTCGGTCTGTTGTTGGCGGTTGTTGTCGTCGGCGCGGTAGTTTCCCGTGTTCAAGCCGTGCATGCGCAAGATGCCAAGGATGCCAAGGATGCGAAGGATGCGAAGGATGACAAAGGGGCACCGGCGGCCGAAGGGGAAGCGGCCACTGAACAACCCAAAAGCGGCTTCATGTGGTTCATTGAGTCGTCTGGGCTTATTGGTTTTGTGATTCTCTGTTTGTCGATCTACTTCATCGCCACCATCATTCAGTTGTTCATTGAATTCAAAATGGAGGTCGCCTGTCCGCCGGAAATTGTCGCCGGATGTGAAGACCTGTTGCAAAAACGGGATTTCAAGGGGATTTACGATTTTTGTCGCGGAAACGAATCGCTCTACAGCAAAGTTCTCGCCGTCGGATTGGGTGAATTGCAAAACGGACTAGCCGAAGCCAAGGAAACGATGGAACGGGCCGGTGACTGCGAAACTGCCCGGATGGAAAAGAAAATTAGCATGTTGGCCGTTCTCGGAACGCTCGGTCCGATGATCGGACTGATCGGCACGTTGAAGGGAATGATTGCGAGTTTTAGCGTTATTGCCCGCTACAAAGACAAGCCGATGAACGCCAGCGAAGTGGCGAGCGGAATTTCCGAAGCACTCTTGTTGACGTTTGAAGGGGTCTTTTTGTCGATCCCGGCGATTTACTTTTTTGCCGTTTTTCGCAACCGGGTTTCGACAATCACCGCCGATACGATGTTTGCAGCGGACGGTTTCCTGCGGAAATTTGCCCACGCCGCCCGAATGAAATCGGGTCCGGTTCCGCCAGTTCAACCGGTGTCGCCGGGTGGTCATCCGCCCGCCCCTCCGGGAATGGCCCCGCGGTAGTTGGCGATTCAATCGCTGCACTGCTGCGAATTTTTTTGTTTTTTACCCTTGGTCGTGTGTTTGATTTTACCCATTCTTGTTTCATCGCCGAGCGGCGGGTAATGCCCGCGAATTGACTTATGTCCGCTTCGATGTCCCATGCCGCGAGTGCGGAACCGAACCTGACGCCCATTCTGGACATGGTCTTTCAATTGATCACGTTCTTTATGTTGGTGATCAATTTCAAGGCACAGGCGATGGACCTGACGTTGAAGCTGCCCATATTGGGCAGTGCGCGTCCCGTCAAGGTCGGTGAAGGGGATAGTGATTTTATTGTGCTCAACATTGATTCCAAGGGGGGCTTGAAGGTGGGCGGGATTGAGAAAAAACTCCCGGAGTTCATCAAACAAGAAGCGCAGCGAAGCCTCGATCAACACCCAGGCACGAATGCCCAACTAGGCGACGGACTCCTGACGAGCATTGTTTTGCGAGCCGATCAAAACACGCCATTCAGTACGCTGAACCAAGTGATCAAGACGTGTCAGGCGTCTGGCTTTCGGAAATTTCTCTTAAAAGCGATGAACAAAAAAATGGAATAGAGGAATCGTCCGATGAGCCGCCACCACAAGAAAAAAAAGAAACGCAATCTCGGCGAGGTCGAGTTGAACTTGACCGCCATGCTCGATATGGCGTTTCAACTCCTCGCATTCTTTATTTTGACGTTTCGGCCAGCTCCCGTCGAAGGTCAGATTTCGCTCCACCTTCCTCCTCCCCACCCGACCACGAATATCACGGCGGGCCAAAAAGTCGGCTCCGTTGAGGACAATCCCAATGTGGTCAAGGGACTCAATACGTTGACTATCACGGTCACGGGCGACGGGGCGGGCAATATCGACAAAATTTATGTTGGTGAGGCCAGCGTTCCCAATATCAAAGTTCTCGAAGGAAAGCTGCGGGCCGACTTGGGCGACGCAGGCAAGGGTTTTGAACAGGTCATAATTCAAGTCGGCTCGACGCTCCACTATCAGGGACTCATGCAAGTCGTCGAAATCTGCACCGCGACCAAGCTGCCCGACGGCAAAACGCTCTCTAAAATGAGTTTTGTCGAGCTTCCGGCGGGCGGCGGTATGTAGGGCCGACGCCGCTTGAACGTTCGACATCGTACAATTGCCGTCACTGCTTAGCCGCCGCACTTGCCCGTCACTGCTTAGCCGCCGCGTCCACGCGGCAAAAGTCTCCGACAATCGCCGGTCGTGGACGACCGGGCTAAGCGGCTCAGCGAAATTAGAAGAACGATTTGTAGACCTCGAAGGCCTCGAGGTACGTTCCGACCGGTTGGCGATGGAACAAGGCCCAGTTCGCCGCCATGCCAAACGTCCGCGTCTCCTGCATAAAAGCTTTGTCGCGCTGGCTGATATGGGTTTGGATCGCTTGGTTCTTCAGACGAATCGACTTCTC
>JAYUFG010000492.1:0-9564 GCA_043738845.1 Planctomycetaceae bacterium | reverse complement strand
GAATCTGAATCGGAATTGGTTGGCCGTTCGGACCGTTGGGGAGTGGAATCGCTTGGCCATTGATTTGAATTTGAATCGCACCGCCACCGCCGATGATGACGTTTCCGGCGGCGTTGCCCGCGTATTTTTCGTACAGTTTGCCCGCCTCGGGATTCTTTTTCTTCAATTCGTCTAGGTCTTTGGCTTCGGTCGTTTCGGTTTTTTCTTGGCCATTGACGTTTTCGGTGGTCGTGATTTTGATTCCGTTTTTGTCTTCCTTGATTTTGGTTTTCTTGCCATTCTCATCGACTTCAATCGACTTTTCGCCATTATTGTTTTGAGCCTGAACTTGTATCCTTTGCACCGCGCCGCCCGCTGGCAGCAGTTGAATGCGACCAATGCCCCCTTGAATTTGGAGTGGGATCGCCTGTTGGAAACCTGGTCCGTTCGCATTTGGCTGGTTCGCCGTCGCGGCGGCCTGTTTGAGAATCTCGGTCGCACGCGAGGCGGCCGATTTGTTGTCGCCGTCAGCCAGCTTCTTTAATGCGGCGGTCGCAGCTTCCTTGGTCGCCGTATCGCCCGACTGATGATGCCGGCGAAGAATGTCCACGGCCTGACGAGTGACTTCTAAACTGTCGCCTGCCGCCGCTTTACCCAAGGGGTCCACAGCGTCTTTGCCCGCTTCCGCCAATTTGCGAGCGGCCGTTTGGCGTTCGGTGAACGAATTGCTATCGAGTTCGTTGATCCACTGTTTGATCGACTCAGGCGTCGCGGTCGCTGCTTTTCCCTCAACCTTGGCCGGTTGATCTTCCGCAGATGCGTTTGAAATGGAAATGAAATTTGCGGAGAGCGAAATCGCAACGGCAGCGGACAGGATGAAATGGCGAGTCTTCATGTTTGTCTCCAGAAGGTTCGGATAACCGCGATGGTGTGGGTTGGGCGAGTGAACGACGGTAACAACAACGTCCCTTATGCAAATAGTTACCGCTGCGGCGAGATTCTTGCCTGGCCCTCCATTATCCCTAATACCCGAATGGGGTCAATGTTTCTTCGCATCTGACCGGACGTGTTTCTTCGCGGCGGACGGGACGATGCGTTGGGCCTCGATGACGCCTGCCGCGAAGGTAGACAGAAACGTACTGGCCAAAAAGCCGAAAAAACCACCCAAAACGGCCGATGCACCCGCCGCAACGAGTACGCCCGAGGTCGTCGCACTGGGGCCGATCCAGTGGGAAAACGCCAAAAATCCGAACATTCCCCCGACGACCCCGAAAACGGCCGTGACGACAAAATAGGACCAGTGCAAGGGGGCTATTTCGCGAAAGCATCCTGATTGTTGGTCCCGCGCAATGTTCGCGAACATATTCCGCGAAAGTTTCGTTTGCTTCGAATCGTCGTTTGGTTCATCTGAGCGACGGCGTTTCTCCACCTCGTGATCGCCATCCTTGCGGAGCGACGTTCCGAGCGAATTGCCAACGACATGCCCGGCGATCAGCAAGAAGAAGAAAAACCCGCCCCAGTTCCACGGTGCGGGAACGGTCGTCAACCAGCCGCACAAGAGTGCGAACCCGGTGACGACGAGCAGCAATGTCCGCAATGAGTATTGCCAGGGGCGCGGCCGCCCGTCTTGAAGTGGCCCGTCTTGAAGTGGCCCGTCTTGAAGCGGCCCATCATTCGGCGGCGAAAGGTGTTGAGGTTCGATGAACATGATCGAGACGACCTCATTGCAAACGCCCCCACCATTATTCTACTCGATTTGTCACACCTCGGGCAATTTTCCTGCGGCCAATTCGGCGTCCCAATCGTTCATTAAGGGCCAATCCGTCGCACAGGTGCCAAAATCGGCCATGTGCAAATAGGTATTCAGCCGAACAATCGTCGCATCTAATTGTCGATCATCCTTGCGAAAAATCGGCCCGTGACTCGGTAGTAACCACTCGGCGTCGCATTTGCGAATGCGGGCCAGCGACTGTATGAAGTCTGGGATATTGCTCCCATGATGGGCATCAATCACGCCGACGCAACCGTCGCGATAGATGTTGTCACCGCTGAACAGCAGTTTGCCATGACGGAACGAAAGCTGGCTGTCGGTATGACCGGGAGTGTGCCACACTTCAAGTTTAATGCTGCCGACCGTGATCGTGTCACCATCGGCAATGATCTGGTCGAGCTTGACCGGCGGCATCGGCAAGTGAATATTTTGGGCACCAATATCCGCAAACGTCATGATCCGGTCGCCCGTGGCCAGCGGTTCAGCCGCCAAACGGTGTCCGAGAATCGGTGCCTTGAGAATCTGTTTGAGCTTGGCTAGTCCCTGAATATGATCGACATCGGCGTGCGTCGCCACGATCGCCCGGCATTGCGACAGGGGAAAATCCATCAAGCGGATCATCTCGACGATCTCTTCGACGGTGTCCTCGAAACCAATGTCGATCAAGGCCCAATCGGAACCGTCGAAGACAAGATAGACATTGCAGCCGAGCCGCTGCCCGGCTTGGACGTTCATTTCAATAACATTGGGGAAGACGGGCTTCCGAACTAACATGAAAAATCCTGCGGTCGATGGATCGAATGAGATGAGAGGGCAATGTGATCGAAATCGAACTGATCTGCCGGTTGAAAGGCGATCATTTCTCCCGCTGATTGTACGTCACGAGCACGTCAACCACAAGATAACAAGGTCGAAGGGGAATGGACCTATTGGTAATTGTGTTTGCCAACACATTTTGGACCGCACGGCGGACCCTATGGGCAGCAGAACATAACTAGGCCAGCGGCGGAAATTAAACCGCCCGTGACACGCAAGGTTGCATCGTTGCTCCAGCGAGTCAGTGCCAGTCCCCCACCGACGCCCAACAAATGCAGCACCGCCGTCGCGGACATAAAACCAATCGCGTAGGTCAGGACTGAATTGCTGGCCGTCATTTCCGCAATGTGGGCGTGACCATGAAACAAGGCAAACAACAACACCAGGGCCGCAGCGAACTTCAGCGATAACACGCGGGTCATGGCAATCAGCAATCCCAGCACGAGAACGGAGGCCATGATTCCTTGCTCCACGCCCGGCAACGGAACGCCCATTGCGGCCACCCATCCGCCCAGCAACATTCCGCCTATGAACATCGCAGGCATGACCCACAACGCCCGACCGCCGATCCGAACGGCCAGCAGCCCGACCGCAACCATCGCCAACAAATGGTCCGCCCCGTGAAACGGATGTTGCCAACCAGCGGAGAAGCTGTGGCCGTCGTGGCCGGGATGGGCGAATGCAGATTGAACCGTTCCCATTAAAAGGACGAAGGTGAGCAAAGCAAATATCTGGCGGGCCATCGAAATTCTCCGAAGCTAAAAAGGTTGGTTCGGAGATCAGTGTATCGCAAAAACGGAACTCACTGCAACCTCGAATGTTGTCGCCAATTGCCAAATTGTGGTCGGGTTCGATATAATTTCGACATGAAAATGAACCGGCTGCGTCTCGTGGTGTTCCTCCTGGCGGCGAGTTCGTTCGCCTGTTTGTTGGGACAATTCTACGGATATTGGACGATGCGGGCGTTCGCCTGCTGGGTTTTTCCGCCAGCCGGTGCCACCTTGGCCTATCTGGCAATCAAACATCGCGGGGATCCATTAAAAGGTCCAGCCGTGTGGATCGTACAAGGGGCGATTGCTGGCGTTGTCGCGGCCGTCACATATGATCTGTATCGACTGCCGTTTGTGTTGTCGGGCGCGCCGCTGTTCAAAGTCTTTCCGCAGTTCGGACAATTGTTGCTAGGAGGAAATGGACCGGAGTGGGTGGCTCAACTGGTCGGCTGGACGTATCACTTTTCCAATGGAGCAGCGTTGGGGATTATGTTTTTAGCGTTGGCCCATCCAGCGCGACCCCTGTTGCTCGTGCTGTACGCGGCCTTGTTCGCGATGGGCGTCGAGGTTCTGTTATTGCTGACGCCTTACGCGAATTTCTTCGGATTGCAAATGAATGCGCGGTTTCTCTTTTTGACCGCCAGCGCGCATTTAATTTTCGGAATCGCCCTTGGACTATGGTGTCAGTGGCGCATCCCTCGCCCGGCGGCAATTTTGTAGATCGCAGTAACCGCTGTCTTATTGTGGCCGGTTGCTCGTTGAACGAACGTCCTTTCGCGCAGCGAAAGACGGCAATGGCCGATAGTTTCGACCCAGGTCGCAACTTGCAATGGCACGCGAAATACATACTCCGAACCCCATGTTTCGTATCGAATGTATCGACAACGTAAGGTTTGACGGTAGGGTTTGACGGTCAATCGGATAGGGTGTCGGAATGGCGGATTTGAGCCGTGTAAATGCCGATAATAGTGGCGACACTCAATGATCGCTTCGAGTTTGACCACAGGACTGCGCCATGGATCGGCTGCTACGGGCAATTTGCTGCATTTTGATCGCGTGTTTCTTCGGACAATTTCCGGCGATTTCTCAGGCCCAAGACCGACCGACCTTGGCACTCCGCAACCTCGATTTGCAATATCCGCTGGAAGTGTTGACGGTGGCTCATCCGTCGTCGGAACATGCTCATTCCGACGCACCCGCACCGGAGAGCGCGAGTCACTTCGACGGCCAAGGAGTTTCAGCCGACGAACATCATCACGACGGCCGAGCAAGTCCGTTGTCGGAATGTCACGATCACGATTGGATCGAAGAATATCAGCATAACCATGACACAGCGGACGGGTTTCCCCGCATCCATCTGTTAAGGACCGAGCACGCTTGGCTCGACCCGCATTGGCAGATGAAGTACACCGGCGGCATTGGTCGCGATTTAGGGACGATCAACGAGCATGAATTCGAGTTCGAGTATTTTCACGTTTTCAACAACCGCTTAGCGGCCGTGATGAGCGTTCCGTATTCGTTCTTGAACCCAAATGTCGGGCAAAATCGGAACGGGTTTGGCGACTTGAGCTTTGGCGTGCAATGGTTGGCATTTAACGGCGAGTATGCGCAGTTATCGGCAGGCTTGTCGATCAGCACGCCGACCGGCGATTCAGAAAAAGGATTCGGCGAGGGAAATGCCTCCGTCGAGCCGATCTTGCTGTGGTATTACGACCTGGGCGAAGGAAACGGCTTGCAGACGCAATTCTCGATCAAGTCGCCACTCTCCGTCCGCGAGCCAGAGAATGAGTTCTCTTACAACATTGGCTATTCGCACACGCTCGCCAGCACGAAGGATTGTCGTTATTTTCGCTGGCTCACGCCCCTCATTGAATTGAACGGTTCGACGCTTTTGAACGGCCCCGACTACGGCCGGACCGTCATCGACGTGACCCCCGGCGTGCGATGGTTCGTGGGCGAGGAAAACCAATTTGGCGTGGGAATGAGTTTCCCCATCACGGGAGATCACAACGAGCGTTACGCGGTGAACGTGAGTTATATCGCTCACTTTTGACGTAGTGTCGTTCAATGGCGTGATGCACCGAAGACAGTACGTCGGCGGTTCTCTTGTACAAGCGGCGTCTCGCCGCTTCCGTGACGCGGCGAGACACCGCGTCTACGAAGGAACACCGGTCAATCGACCGCGACCGTTGCATTCACCTGCATTCTCCTTCTATTCCCCCGTCGCTTCCAACAGCCGCATCAAACGGCCGCCACCTTCGTACCAACCGTGTCGCGTAAAGCGGCACCAATTGAGATCGAGCAGAAACCTCAACTCGCGGCCCTCACGAGCTTCGAGCGTGGCAATCACACGACGATACGGCAACGGCTGTTGGTGGAAAAACGCCAAACTCTTTTCGGTAATGTGGCGGCCCACGACGACAATCGGATCGCAGTTGGGCAAGGGCTGGCCATCGGCGGCGGCCGGTTGCAGCGAGATCAAGTGCGGGTAAGGATAACGCGATTCTCGGCGGCGTTCGACGAACGGCGTGCCAGGATACAGTCCATTCACGAACTGACGCACAACCCGACGGAGTGAAGCCTCGCTGGCGCGGTCGTTGAAGGGGGTACGCGGAAGGGCCTTGGCTGGCGGAACCGTTTTCATGGGGATTATCCTGGTGCGAATCGGACGCGAAGTACGGAGGGCCGCCAGGGATAAGAAAGGGCGGTCAACGTACGACGCAAGAAAAGTGAGTGGCGGACTGGTCGAATCGGAAAGGATCAGAATGGCTTTCGCTCTGAAATTTCGGTTCGCTCAATCGGGCACATAGATTTTCTACGTCGAGTTCGGGGTGAAGTCAAACAAAACAGACGACGGCCATCGAGTTTTTAGGAAACTGGCAGGGCTGAGCCAAGAACGTCGTTTTTCGACGTCATGCGGGCCGTCCGCCAGTGGTCTTTTCGCCACGGCGACGAAATTACGCACGATCCAGGGCGGATTGAACGCCACCTATTCGTGCAAACCGGCCGAGAGGTTCGACCGCATCCACTCGCCGCGAATATAGACTTCATTGCGGGCAAAAGGTTCGTGGTCCGGTTCGAGTTTTTGTCCCCGTTCGAGAATGGCGAGTGCCCCAGAAAAGTCGCGTTTTCCCGCCCGAGACAAGGCCCAATTGTTGAAGGTTGCCAGTAGATTGGCTTTCGCCCCAACATGACCCGGGTCAAGTCGCAGGGTGATTTCATTCAGGTTTGCGCTCTCGGAAAAATACTCGGCACGGAGTGAACAAATTCCCCGGTTGTACAGGATGGCGGCTATCAATTGGGTGTCATTAATTGGATGAAACGCGGCTGGATCAGGGATGTGTCGCAATTCCTCGGACATTGAGAACCATCCGGGACAGGTCGTTTCAATATCGAGATCGCCTTGCTCGGGATGTTCACTACGCACGTGAACATACATGTGTCGCGGCGATTCGAGCACCTGGACGGGCAGGTTAAATTCATCGGCCAAACAGCGAAATAACACCGTCGCACTCACACAGTTGTAGCGGCCAGTGCGAATGCTCTGGTCAAACTCCGTGCAATCGACGTCATAACCGGCGGTCAAAATCTCCCGGTGCATGTACGACAAAATCGCTGCGGCCCGCTGAGCATCGGTTATTCGTTGTACATGGTTCGATTCACGCAATTGACGGCAGTGTTCAGTAAACTGCGCGGATATTTTGGCCCGCTCATCCGGCCGTTCGATTCCGCTGGCGATAAGGACCGCCTCGAGCAGCGAAGATTTTTGGAACTGTCCGTCGCGAACATCGTCGGCCAGTTGTGCCAACAAGCTTGGCGACGATGTATTATTTTCTGTTCGCTCAGCGGCCAGCGCAACGTCAATCCCGGCGACGGCGAAAATGCCGCTCGATAACAAAAACACGAATAAAAACGGCGGTCGGCACATAATCGGAAACAAGCGAGAATCGGCGGAGGAACGACATTGCTTCGGAAGGTTGGTATCACAAAGATACGTTGCAAAAATCCCACATGAGGGGCCGTTGGCAATCACCAAAGTCATCTGTCGGTAAACACCAGAGAGCGATCCCTACAACCGGAACAATTGGACGAAACCGCAGAAAAGAGGCCTAATCCTCGAGAAAAAACTTGCTCTTCCGTTCCGCTGGCCCGCCGTTTCACTCGATTACCGATCTTGACCCAAATCGGCGAAATCGCCTATTCTTTCCCTCTTTCCCGTTCATCATTTCTCATTCATCGTTCATCGCTCATTATTCATCGTTTCCCCATGCTTCTCATCGACCGCTATCTGCTGAAGCAGTTCTTTCAGGTCTTCTTGATCTGCTTTTGCAGCTTCACCGGTTTGTACATTGTGATCGATGCGTTTTCAAACTTGGAGGACTTTGTTTCGCATTCGGCCAAGCATGGCTCATTACTGCTGACGATGGTTGAATACTACGCCTATCGCTCGTTGTCATTCTTCGACGGCATCAGCGCGATCCTGACCCTCGTCGCGACGATGTTCACGATTTCGTGGTTTCAGAAGAACAATGAAATGACGGCGTTGATGGCGGCAGGCGTTTCCAAATCGCGAATTGTTCGCCCGCTAATTTGCGCGGTTCTGGTGATTACGGTGCTGGCTTTGGTGAATCGAGAAATCATCATCCCTGCCTTTCGTGATCGGTGTGGGCGAGATGTCCACGACCTCAGTGGTGAGGCCGCCAAGAAACTCAATCCACGGTACGACGTCACGACCAATATCCTATTTCGCGGCGATCTGGCCTACGCGAAAGACCAACGGATCACCAATCCAAAGTTTCTCATCAACAAAGGTTCCCTCACTCTGTACGGAGATGTGTTGAAGGGAAACGTCGCGTTCTATCAACCGCCTACCGAAACTCGGCCGGGTGGATACTTGCTTCAAGGTGTTAAGGAACCGAGCAACTTGTCCAAAAAAGCCTCGCTGAAAATGTCAGAGTCCGACGCGCTCCCCTCGATTCTCACGCCGCGAGACTACGATTGGCTTAAACCGGACGAGTGCTTCGTCGTTAGTGAAGTCACGTTCGAGCAACTCACCAGTGCCGATACCTGGCGACAATACTCATCCACGCTGCAACTGATTGACGGCTTGCACAATCCGAGCCTCGACTTCAGCAACGATGTTCGCGTGGCAATTCATGCCCGATTGTTGCAGCCCGTTCTTGATCTGACATTGTTATTTTTAGGTCTTCCGTTGTTACTAACACGGGAAAGCCGCAACGTATTTCTGGCGGTCGGGATGTGTATGGGCGTCGTGGTCGGGTTTATGGTCGTGGTCATGGCGTGTCAGTACCTGGGGAACTATTTCTGGATCAGCCCAGCCTTGGCAGTCTGGCTGCCCGCGATTATTTTCGTGCCGACGGCGGTCTGGCTTGCGGAGCCATTGCGGGAATAGAATAGGATGCAGAAGCGTCACAGATTCTGTTATGCCCAAAATTCGGTCCTCTGTTTTCACAAGGCTCTCCCGCCCGGCGATAGGTTCCATGGACGAATTGAAAACACCTTGGGTTGATGGCCTAACCATTGGCCAAGTCTTATCCGCGACGGCGGCACGTCAACCCGACGCCGATGCACTCGTCTTTCCCCAACTTAATCTGCGGTGGAGTTGGCGGGAATTCTCGCAGCAAGTACAACTCGCCGCACAGGGGTTGCTCGCTCTGGGAATTCAGCCGGGACAACATGTCGCACTCTGGGCGACAAACGTTCCCGAGTGGGTTGTGTTGCAATTTGCGACCGCCAAAATCGGTGCCGTCTTCGTCACGATCAATCCGGCCTATCGCCCGCACGAACTGCAATATGTTCTCAAACAGAGCGATGCGACGGCATTGTTTCTCGTGGATCGGTTCAAGAGTTCCGACTACTTCGCAATGTTGAACGAAGTCTGTCCGGAAATGGCAACGAGCCAGCCCGGCGAACTTCACAGCGAACGTTTTCCCAAGTTGCGACACGTCGTCACGCTGAAGGGTCCACACCTCGCCGGTACGATCCATTGGAACGAAATGTTGCAACAAGCGACCACCGTTCCGTCCGAACAGGTCGCGACCATCGGTCAAACTCTTTCAATCCGCGATCCGATCAACGTGCAGTACACGTCGGGCACGACCGGCTTTCCCAAGGCGGCGACCCTCAGTCATCACAATCTGCTGATGAACGCCTTTTATATTGGCCTGTGTCAAAACTTTTCAACTGTGGATCGACTGTGTATTCCGG
>JAYUFG010000491.1:0-3626 GCA_043738845.1 Planctomycetaceae bacterium | reverse complement strand
AAATCAAGAGGGCCAGCAACGTTAAACCGGAGGGAGCATCTTGCCACGCGAACACGCGACTTACCACCAATATGACGGAGTACACCACACTCAGTCCGAATACAATCGCTCCGAACCAAACCAAAAACCGATGGGGTAAATCGGTATAACTCAACAAGGAATTGACCGCCAGGGCCAATCGCTTGCGAAAGGAGTACGAGCTTTGGCTTCCCTGCCGCTTGTCGCGGGGCAATTCGACAATTTCGTGTTGATAGCCCATGTGAAACATTAGTGGCCCCAGGACGATGTTTCGCTCAGGATATTCCCGCATCGCCGCTAAAAATCTCCGCGAGAAAAGTCGCATGGTGCCGATGTTCGTTGGCACGTTCGTATTTGTCAGGTTGGAGAATACGCGGTGATAAATATGCGACGTCAGTCGCGTTAAGCCCGTTTCGTGATTCGCCTCTTTGACCGAATAAACGATTTCAACGCCACCCTGTAACGATTTGAGCAGCAGCGGGATATCCTCCGGCCGGTCCTGCAAATCGGCGTCCATCAGAACGACGACATCGCCGGTGGCTGCATCGAATCCGGCACAAATCGCCGGATGTTGTCCAAAATTCCGGCTCAGATGAATCCCTTTCACCCGCTCGTCCGATTCCGCCAACCGTTCGATCTGCGGCCAGCAATCGTCGGGGCTGCCGTCGTCCACGAAAATGATTTCAAAACCCTCAGAGCAACTCTCCAAGGCGGCAACCAATCGCTGATACAACTCCGGCAAATACTGAGCCGTGCGATAGCAGGGAAGAACAACCGAGATGCGCGGCATAGTCAAACCTTAATTGGGAACGCGAGTCACGCACGCGGTTGCGATGGGATCCAGAGGCAACGAACGACAATTCTGAAAAAACGCCGTGATCCGCTCCACGACCAGGTCCTGCTCCGCCGTCGTGATCCCACCAAAAAATGGCAAACGAATGATCCGTTGGCTCAGCGATTCCGTCTCTGGCAGACTCCCTTCCCGATAACCGAGCGAACGACCCATCGGCGACGTGTGCAAGGGAACGTAATGAAACACCGCACCGATCCCGTTTTCACGCAGGTAACTCAACAAAGCATCGCGGGTTGTCCCGTTCTCCACCACCAAATAAAACATGTGATAATTGGCGCGACACGATTCGGGAACGGTCGGCAATCGGGCCACTCCCATCGACTCCAGAAACGACAGTCGCTCGCGATAATAGTCAAACACTCGTTGTCGGGCGGTTTGGATCGAGTCGAGATTTTCAAGTTGGCCGTACAAAAAAGCCATCGCCAATTCGCTCGGAAGATAAGAACTCCCCACCTCGACCCAGGTATATTTATCGACCTGACCTCGGAGAAAGCGGCTGCGGTTGGTTCCCTTCTCGCGAATGATCTCCGCCCTTTCAATCAAGGCTGGATCGTTGATGCACAAGGCACCCCCTTCGCCACAAATGTAATTCTTCGTTTCATGAAAACTGTAGCAGCCAAGTTGACCGAGCGAACCGAGAGCGCGACCCTGATAAGTCGCATTGACCCCCTGAGCCGCATCTTCAACAACGAGCAAATTGTGCTTGGCCGCAATGGTCATGATCCGTTCCATCTCGCAAGCGACGCCCGCATAATGGACCGGAAAAATTGCCTTTGTGCGGGGAGTGATCGCCTCTTCAATCAGCGTTTCGTCCAGATTGAGAGTGTCGGGGCGGATGTCGATGAAGACCGGTTTCGCACCCCGCAGAACAATCGCGTTGGCGGTCGAGACAAACGTATACGAGGGGAGAATGACTTCGTCGCCCGGCCCAAGGTCGCACAACATCGCCGCCATTTCCAAGGCGGCTGTGCAAGAGGGGGTCATCAAGACCTTGCGGATGCCAAACTGTTGTTCCATCAAGGCGGCGCAGGCCTTGGTAAACCGGCCATCGCTGGCAAGCTGACCGGTACTGACCGCCTGGTTGACGTATTCCGCTTCCTTGCCCGTTAAATAGGGCCGAACGAACGGCATCATCTGGCTCATGCGTGGCTCGCTGACAAGAAAAGAAGCTGACGAGAAACAGAACGAGGATCGCCCAGCATCCAGCGACGGAACCGGGCTGCACTGGCGTTATCCTCCCATCTTAACCAAGTAACGCATTCGCGACAACAAAAACGGGGACTCATATTTCACGTTGCGGGATTTTCCCGACGCCATAAACGATACGTCCCGCACAGTCGTCAAAATCGTTCATTCGACACGACGTTCGCCCGATCAACGAGTTCGGTCGGCGAGCCAATCGGCTGTCACGAACCGCCGCAATAAACTGTGAATCTCGCGAACGGCGGGGGGCGGAATTTCCTCGATTTCTTCCGAGGGCGTGGCCTCTGAAGGTAGTGGTGTCGCTCCTTCCGCCGGAGCGAATCCGCTCCACTGCAAACGGACGGGCCACTCGCTCGCTTCCGCCGTCGCATTGAAGCGTTGCAGCACCCGCAAGGCCCAAACGGCTCCGTACAGATCGCGAAAGTCGCGCCAGGCTGCGTTCCAGGTTCGCTCGACCGATTCCCGCCCCAGCCAACCACTCAACAAGAAAAAAGCTGCCGAAACCAATGTTACGACAGGCCACGGCGGATGAACGACGAACGCAGGGACCGGCGGTCCAGGCAGTGGCAAGTACCGCGACAGTAACAACCACTGCCCAAAAGCGGTGAAAACACCCAGCCAAGCCTGTTTTGTGAGCAAATAGTTGAGCATTCCCCACACAATCAGGATCAGCAAGAACCAGCTTCGCACCGCACCGATTTCCAGGTCACGTTGAAACAGCAAACTCTCACCGGCTGGCAACGCCAAAATCGTCCACAGCGAAAGGACGATCCATTGCCACACCCGATGTTGTGGCCGCTTCGCCCCGTACACCGCAATCAGCGGACAACACGTTCCGACCGCGAGGATAAAAAAGACTGCGTGCGCCGAGAGCGAGTCTGCCCAGCGGTCGTCCCATTTAACGGCGATGAAATAACCACTGAACCCGAGGAGTGAAACGCCCGCCCAGCACCACGCCGGGACAAGTGTCGTACGCACCACTCGCCGAAACATCCACAACCATAGTGGCCAAGCCCCCAGTGACCAGCACAGTCCAAGGTGAGGATCAGTCATGACGTTCGGGCGAGGAGAGTGCCTTGGCGGGGTGATCGTTGGCAATGTGACAATCGCTACAGTCGGAATCTTCGGCAAAGTCGATGCAGAATCCAAAACTCGTATGTGGTGAAAACGCCACGAAATTTTGTTGCTTGCCATTCTAAACGCAAACCGCTACTAAACCTAGACTTGCGTTCGGCAACGCACGACCAAAACGACATTTCCGATTAGGTAGTTTTGCGAAAATGCAACGCTTGCGTTTGCTTTGCGGGCAAATGTGGGCAATGTTTGCACGTCCCCTCATTGCCAGACGCCTGCCGCGGTAATCAACCCGCGAGCGATGTGAATCACATTTTCACGAACCTGGGGGTCTGATCTGGCATGGGGAGATGAATTCTGTTTTGTTCCATGTTCACCGCTCATTGTTCACTGTTTTCCAACTCCCCGGAATCCTGCCATGAAATCGCTTTCCTTCGCTGTTCTGTTCCTATTCGGCGGCCTGTCCAGTGCTTCGGCC
>JAYUFG010000490.1:0-9595 GCA_043738845.1 Planctomycetaceae bacterium | reverse complement strand
TTTTTTCGCCTGTTTGATCGAGGTTTTCGCTTTTCAGAGACGATCTATACGGGTTTGGTCGGAAAGCTGTTGCGAATTCCGGCGATTGTACTCATCGTATACGTGGGACTTCTGGGCTTAACGTATGGCGAATATATCCAGCGGCCAACCGGGTTCATTCCGACGCAGGACAAAGGCTACTTGCTTTGCGGGATCCAACTTCCCGACGCGACCTCTGCTCAGCGAAGTCGGGAAGTCATGAAGCGGATCGAAAAGATCGCAATGGATACACCCGGCGTGAAAAACGTCAACGCGGTGGCGGGCAACTCGTTCGTTCACAGCGCGTATGGATCGAACTTTGGTTCGGCCTTCATTATCTTCAAAGATTTTCACGAACGAAAAACGCCTGAGTTATATGGCGATGCGATTGCCGCCCAGTTGCGGGCGCGATTTGACGCCGAAGTCCCAGAGGCTCTCGTGCTTGTCTTTCCGCCGCCCGCCGTGATGGGTTTGGGCCGTGCTGGCGGTTTGAAAATGATGGTCGAAGAGCGTGGCGAAGTCGATCTGCAAGCCCTGCAAACGTACACCGACAAAATGGTCGCTGAAGGAAATAAAGGGGGCTTTTTGATGGGCCTTAATTCGGTCTATAAAGCTAATTCTCCCCAGCTTTTCGTCGATATTGATCGCGACGCCTGTCAGCGGCAAGGGGTCAACCTGGGCGATTTGTTTCTCACGTTGCAAGCTTCGCTCGGCTCGCGATATGTCAACGACTTCAATCGCTTTGGTCGTACATGGCAAGTGATTGTGCAAGCCGACATGCAGTATCGCGATCAGGTTGAAGACCTCGGCCGGTTAAAGGTTCGCAACAGTCGGGGCAAAATGGTCCCGCTCCGCTCCATCGCCGAAGTCAAAATGACGTATGCGCCGCTCGTCCTCACTCGCTACAACATGTATCCGGCCGCAGGCATCACCGGCAATCAACCGGTCGGCGTCAGTACGGGCCAAGCGATTGCCGGAATGGAAGAGTTAGCTCACACTATTTTGCCGAACACAATGGCCCTCGATTGGACCGAGATTGCCCACATGGAAAAAATCTCCGGCAGCACCGGCGCACTGGTGTTTGGGTTGTCGGTCGTGTTTGTGTTTCTCGTGCTGGCCGCGTTGTATGAAAGTTGGTCGCTGCCGCTGGCGGTGATCTTGGTTGTGCCGATGTGCGTATTGAGCGCAGTGACCGGGATTGCGATCCTCAACATGGAGATCAATATCTTCACCCAAGTCGGCTTGATCGTATTGATTGGTCTTGCGTGCAAGAACGCGATCTTGATCGTCGAATTTGCCAAGTATCGCCGCGACGAAGGGATCGACCCGCGAACCGCGACGCTGACTGCTTGTTCGCTTCGACTGCGGCCGATCATTATGACGAGCGTGGCGTTTATCTTGGGCGTGCTGCCGCTGGTGTTTGCGACGGGGGCCGGTGCCGAGATGCGAAAAGCTCTCGGGGTCGCGGTGTTTTACGGGATGTTAGGGGTCACACTGTTCGGGATTTTTCTGACGCCCGTCTTTTTCTATGTGATCGAAACGTCGCTCCATTCGCAAGCCGGTCCGACCGAACGCTTGCGGCGGCTACGGCTGTATTGGGAAAACCTGTGGCGACGACTTTGGGCACCAGTCAAGTCGTCCGTCGGCGCGACCACGTCCGTGACGAGTGAAGCGACACTATCGGAAGAAGGGACGCCGCAATCGGCATAACGAACTATGTTCTCACGTTTTTTTATTGATCGGCCGATTTTCGCCTCCGTGTTGTCCATCGTGATTACGTTGGGTGGCCTGATCGCGATGTATCAGCTTCCGATCACCCAATATCCCGACATCACACCGCCGACGGTCGAGGTTTCCGCCGTCTTCGCCGGGGCCAATGCGCAGGTCGTCGCCGACACGGTCGCCGCTCCTATCGAGCAACAGGTGAATGGCGTCGAGGGGATGTTGTACATGTCGTCGCAATGTACGAACGACGGAAGTTACACGCTGACCGTGACGTTTCGGCCGGGAATGGACTTGAACTTGGCCCAGATTCTCGTGCAAAATCGCGTTTTTCTCGCGCAGCCCATCCTGCCCGACCTCGTGCGGCGGCGCGGAATTACAGTCAAGAAAAAATCGCCCAGCGTGTTGATGATCGTGAATTTGTTCTCGCCCGACGATTCACGCGACAATTTATACTTGAGCAATTACGCGACAATTCAATTGCGAGACGAGCTTTCGCGGTTGCCCGGAATTGGCGACATAACGTTCCTGGGCCAGCGCGATTACAGCATGAGAATCTGGCTCGATCCCGAGCGAATGGCATCCCGCAATCTGGCCGCTTCCGACATTGTCAAAGCGGTCGAGCAGCAGAACATTCAGGTTGCGGCGGGACAAATTGGTCAACCCCCCGCCCCGCGAACACAGGTTTTTCAGTACACCATGAACACGCTGGGCCGTTTGCAAGAAGGAAAACAATTTGGCGATGTGATTTTGCGGACCGATCTGCAAGGTCGTGCGATCCGGCTGAAGGACATTGCCGAGGTCGAACTCGGTGCCCAAACCTATGACCAAGATTGCAAGCTCGACGCCCGGCCATCGGTCGCCCTCAACATTTACCAACTTCCCGGCTCGAATGCGCTGGAAACGTCGCGTCAAGTGAAGGCGAAAATGGCCGAGTTGAAAGGTCGGTTTCCCGAAGGCGTAAGTTATGCGATTGCCTACGACACAACCCCGTTCATCGACGAGTCCATCCGCGAAGTTCGCGATTCGCTCCGCGACGCCGTGATCCTTGTCGCACTGGTCGTACTCGTGTTTCTGCAAGGTTGGCGGGCGGCCGTGATTCCACTCGTCGCTGTGCCGGTCGCCATTGTCGGAACTTTCGCCGCAATGGCCGCGTTTAGTTTCAGTATCAACACGCTCACGATGTTCGGGCTGGTGCTGGCGATTGGTATTGTCGTCGATGATGCGATTGTGGTGGTCGAAGCGATCCAGCACCATATTGAACTGGGGAAATCGCCCCACGACGCTGCGATTCAGGCGATGAATGAAGTCTCTGGACCGGTCATCGCGGTCGCACTCGTGCTGAGTGCGGTGTTCGTCCCGTGCATTTTCATCACGGGCATCGTGGGCGAGTTCTTTCGACAGTTTGCCGTGACAATTGCCATTTCGACGGTAATCTCGGCGTTCAATTCGCTGACACTCAGTCCAGCTTTGGCCGTGCTACTGCTCAAGCCGAAAAAGTCGAGTGCAGCCGGAGAAACGATTGAAGCCGGGATCACGCACGAAGATGGCGAAGAAGCCTTGCCGTGGTGGTTGATCGTCTTGATCGGCGGCTGGGTCGGTTTTTTGGCGGTGCCCGCGTTGTCGGATCGCTGGGTCGATTCTTTGCCAGAGATCGGTGCGTATCCGCCGGCGACCTATTTGCCGTGGATCGGTTTGCTCGTGGGCGGTTTCGCTGGTTGGTTTGGCAATACGTTGTTCAACCGGTTCCTCGTCAAGTTCTTCCGAAGCTTCAATCGAGTTTTCAACGCCCTTAGCAATGGCTACGTCGGGATGGTCGGTCGCCTGTTGAGGGTTAGTCTGCTCGTGGTGATCGTCTACGGCGGGCTGTTGTATTGGACGTATGAATTATTCAACGCCACGCCGACCGGTTTCATTCCGCAACAAGACAAAGGTTACTTGTTGGTCGATGTTCGCCTGCCCGACGGCGCGTCGCTCGACCGCACGACGGCCATGATCAGCGATGTTGAAAAGTTGGTGCGAAAAGTTGATGGTGTCGAGCATACGCTTACAATCTCGGGTCAGTCGATCTTGAGCGGGGCGAAATCGGCCAATTTTGGCACCGTTTACGTCATGTTGAAGGACTTTCACGAGCGGGCACGGAGTGGTCATTCGGCCGAACAAGTCTCTGAACAAATTCGACAACTGTGCGACGGTGCGCTGCCGAATGGAAAGGTCAATGTCGTCGGTGCGCCGCCCATCGACGGCTTAGGAACGGCCGGTGGATTCAAACTCGTTATTGAAGATCGGGCGGGAGCCGGCTTGGCTGAACTGCAAGAGGCGAGTCGCTCGATCATTGACGACGCGACGACCCACGAGGCGGGACTTTCCAATATCTTCACCAACTTTCGCGGCGATACTCCTTGGTACGACATCGACATCGACCGCACCGTCGCCAAAACGATGGGCGTTTCCTTGTCCGAGGTTTTCAACACGCTGCAAGTTTATTTCGGCTCACTGTATATCAACGATTTCAATCGCTTTGATCGAACGTGGCAAGTCAATGTTCAAGCCAACGCCAAGTATCGCATGACGGTCGGCGATTTACGCAAAGTGAAGGTTCGCAACGATCAAGGCAACATGGTCCCACTGGCCACAATGGCCAACGTCAAAAACGTGAGCGGTCCGCTGATGCTGTTGCGGTATAACTTGTACTCGGCCGCGACGATCAATGCCAATGCCGCGTCCGGGACGAGTTCCGGTCAAGCGATTGAGTTGTTGGCGAACACGGCAGAACGCAACCTTCCTCCGACGCTCCGTTTTGAATGGACCGAGTTGGCACTGTTGCAACTGGACGTCGGCGATACGGCCATGCTTGCATTCGGCCTCTCCGTGGTGCTGGTCTTTTTGGTGCTGGCCGCGCAGTACGAAAGTTGGTCATTGCCGCTGGCTGTGATTTTGGTCGTGCCGCTCTGTCTGCTCTGTTCCGTCGTCGGCGTGTTGTTCGCGAAGATGGACATCAACATCTTCACGCAAATTGGCTTCGTCGTGCTCGTCGGTTTGGCATGTAAAAACGCGATTTTGATTGTCGAGTTCGCTCGAGCGAGGAGAAATCAAGGCGTCCCCAGTCGCGAGGCGACCCTGGCCGCATGTCGCTTACGCTTGCGGCCGATTATTATGACCTCGTTCGCGTTCATCCTGGGCGTGGTACCGCTGATCATCGGGACGGGTGCCGGTGCCGAGATGCGTCGCACGCTCGGCACGGCCGTTTTCGCCGGGATGCTCGGCGTGACGTTGTTCGGCATCTTTCTCACGCCCGTCTTTTATTACGCGATTCAGTGGCTGGCCGACTGGCGAGAAAGCCGCCACCAGGAACCTGATGAGCCTGCGCGAGGGTGACAAATGGCCGTGACGAGCTTTGGCTGTCCAATGTTTCCGGTGGCGTTACGCCCTCTCAGCCAATTGCAAAAACTGAATTCGCTCGACGACCTGAGAGTGCGTTAAAGGCCGACCGATTGGTAAAAGAGCAACGGCTGGCCGAGGACAGCACGTATCGAGAATGACTTGATGGTCGTTGGGAAGTAGATATCCGTTGGCGGACGGCTCATGGCCATGAATGAGTATCTCCGCACCGACGATTTTGCAGAACGCCGCCGCATTTTCCACTCGAAAATCTCGACCCCACACAAGCTGAAAGACTGGCCCCTGCGCTCGCCAATCTTCTTCGGCCAAGTGTCGCTCAAATAATTGGCCGTCGAAGCCGCGGGAATCGACCCGCTCCGGCAAGCTGTGCGAAATAAACACATTGTCAAATCGCAGTGCCAAAGGACAGGTATGAATGAACGGCAGAAACGAGTGACGCACTTCTTCCGCCCGATCACCGTAGGCCTCTTGCAGCCCCAGGCGAAAGGCTAAATTCAACATCCGCCGGGCTTTCATGATCGGATAGTCGGCCAACTCTGACCATTCATGATTACTGAGCAAAAAGTGAACCCGATCCGGATACTGAACTTTCAGCCGAGCGACGCGCAGCAACATTAAATGCGATTGACAAGCAACTCCGTCGGGATAGGTTGCCCCGCCGTGACAAACTTCCTGCAAGATCAGGTGTCGTCGCGGATGATCGTCGAGTGCAGCCAGCCTAAGAATCGCGTTGAGATGTTCCTGCTGACCATGCAGATCGGCGGTTACCAAAACGTCGTCGGCATTTTCCGGCGACAGAGCGATCAAATTTCCCCGCCGCGCTGGCGTGTGCAAATTCGCCTCGGCCCCTTGGTCAAAAGCGGCAATCGCAGCGGCAGTATTTTCGGAAATCGCAGACATAGGGGAATTTTACTGAATCGAAACTGTGCATCAATAACTGTTGTGTATTCTGTCCAAGATCGCGTTGTGCTATCGCACGACATTGGAATGGACCCCTCCGGGGTCGAATGTCGTGAATGGACCGTTTTCCGGTGGTGTCGCTGCGCTCAACCACCGGCTAATTGCTATCATCCCTTCGGGATGGAAAAACTTGTGTACAAATGTGTAGGCCACAGGCCTGACCTACGATTCTTAATTCGTCAGGTACGGGGTACCTGACTTACGGGAGCTTTTTCAATACATCGGACAGGATGTCGATCCCTTGATTCGCTTGTTCCTCCGTGAGATTCATCGCGGGCAGCAATCGCAAAACCGTGTTGTGGGTGCAGTTAATAAGCAAGCCTCGATCGAGGCACGCTTTCACAATCGGTCCCCCGTCACACGACAGTTCAATGCCGATCATCACGCCGACGACCCGCACGTCACGAATGAGTGGGCATTCTTGTTTGAGCGCGTTCAACCGCGTGCGGAACAACTGGCCCAAAGTTCGCGTGTGTTCGAGCAGATTGTCCCGTTCGATCATTTCGAGCGTGGCGATTCCCGCCCGAGCGGCGATGGGATTTCCGCCAAAGGTGGCGGCGTGCATTCCCGGTCGCAGGCTGGGTGCGATCTCTGGTTTGCACAACAGCGCACCGCCCGCCACGCCGCCGCAGACCGCCTTCGCCAAAGTCATCACGTCGGGCGTGACGCCAAAATGTTGATAGGCAAACCACTGCCCGGTCCGACCGCAGCCCGTCTGAACCTCGTCAAACATCAGCAGCAATTTATGGTCGTCGCACAGCTTGCGAAGTCCGGCCAGAAAGCCATCGGGCGGAATAACGACGCCCCCTTCGCCCTGGATCGGCTCGACCATGATCGCAGCCGTCTCGTGGTCGATCAACTTCGCAACGGCGGCCAGATCGCCAAACGGCGCGTAGACAAAGCCGGGCAACATCGGCTCGATCCCTTCGTGATACTTCGGCTGCGCGGTCGCCGAAACCGCGCCCATCGTGCGGCCATGAAAGCCGCCCGTGAACGTGATAATTTTGTAGCGACCTTTTGGCGCATGCAGACGGGCAAGTTTGATTGCCGCTTCGTTGGCTTCCGTCCCACTATTGCAGAAGAAGGCTTGTCCGCCGAAGCTCCGCTCGGAAAGAAGCCTGGCCCATTCACCCTGAGCTTCGGTGTACCACGTGTTGGGGACGTGAATCAGCTTGGCGATTTGTTCCTGCACCGCCTCGACAACCGGTTGCGGACAATGGCCCAACAGATTACAGCCCCAGCCGGGAAACAGGTCGAGATACTTGTTCCCTTCGACGTCCCAGACGTAGGAACCCTCGCCCCGTTCAAGCACGATGGGAAATCGAGTGTAGTTGGGAACGACGTACTGCTTGAACGTCTCGATGATTTCGGCAGTTCGAGTAGTGGTTGCAGCGGACAAGGGGCAAACTCCGGAAAAAGAAGGTCGAACAAACGAAGGGGTTCTATCCATTCTAACCAAACAGCGGGTCGTTTTGGTACCGTGTCGATCAACCATCCTGCCTGATTTCCGTACCGACCCCGCGATTGGTATACACTTCGAGCAACAGCGAATGTCGCAGTTTACCATTGATAATGTGGACTTTACGAACCCCTTTATCGAGTGTTTCGAGACACGCCTCGACCTTCGGGATCATGCCACTGTCGATGACGCCCGACGAAATAAGCTCGCGAGCTTCGCTCGCGGTGAGTGAATTGATGAGCGTGTCGGGATCATCTTTTTTCAGCCGCACGCCGTTCACGTCACTCAAGTACATCAGCTTTTCGGCACCCATCGCCTGAGCGACGGCGGTCGCAGCCGTGTCGGCGTTGACGTTCAGTTTTTCGCCGTTGGGGCCAAGACACATCGAAGGAATCACGGGCACCTGTCCCGCATAACACAAATTGTCAATCGTCGTGCGGTCCACCCGTGTGACGCGACCCACATGCCCCAGATCGAGATCGCTCCCGTCTTTGTCCTTGAGCGTGATCCGCTCGCCGAACAGGACGTTGTGCGTGCGAAAGTTGAGGGGCATCGCGCGGCCTTCGAACTCTTCGATCTTTTTCGCCAAGGCCTCGTTGGTTTCGTAAGCGAGAATGTCCTCGACGATCTTGAGGGTGGCGTCGTCGGTGAAGCGGCGGCCTTGGATAAACTTAGGAACGATTCCGGCGGCGTCCATTGCCCGACTGATTGCCGCCCCGCCGCCATGTACGACGATGACCTTCATCCCGACCGTTTCGAGAAAGACGATGTCGATCAGCAAATGCCGCAGAGCATTCAGGTCTTCCATGACGCTCCCGCCGAGCTTGATGACGGTGACTTTGCCACGAAACCGGCGAATCCAACCCATCGCCTCGATGAGTACGTCGGCTTTGCCAATGGCCGCTTGTTGTAGGGGGTCGGTCACGCGATGCTCCGAAAGCGGGGGAAGAAGCGACCGGACTGCGAAACGACCGGCTAAAGTGGCACAGGATGCGAAGGGACAAATACGAAAGGGAACCGAGGAAAGCGAGTCATTGTAAATTGGTCCCCTTTGATGTCAACGTCCCGACCACCGGTTTGGCCCCTGTTCAGAGGACGATTTCCCTGCCAAGATAGGAGGCCCAGCGGGCGACGAGGTTCGCCCCTAAAACACCTGTTCACTCGATCCGTCGCGCTTCCCGCGATGTTATGATAATATGTCTCAGACGATAGCCATTGTCCTCGCCGCCGGGAAAGGGACGCGGATGAAGTCCGAACTTCCCAAAGTTCTGGTGCCCGTACTCGGTCGGCCGATGATCGAATATGCCGTCGAGGCCTTGTCCGCAGGCGGAATTGAGCAAATCGCCGTCGTTGTCGGCTATCGGGCCGATCTCGTGAAGCAAACGCTCGCCGGTCGAAAAAATGTGCTGTTTGCCGAACAAACGCAACAAAATGGGACCGGCCACGCCGTTATGATGTGTCGCGAACTACTGAAAAATCATGTGGGACCGGTTGTGATTGTCGCGGGCGACTCACCATTGATGCAAAGCAGTTCCATTGCCACGCTGCTGAAAGAGTTCGAGCAACGACCATCGGCCTGTTTGATGGGGACGGGCTATAAGGACAACCCGTTGGGTTTTGGGCGAATTGTCCGCAATCCGGCGGGCGATTTCCAGGCCATTGTTGAAGAAAAAGACACGTCGCCCGAACAAAAAGCGATTCGAGAGGTCAATTTAAGTTGTTACGTATTTTCGGGACCGGAGTTGCTGCACGCTTTAGACAAGCTCGAAAACAAGAACGCTCAGGGCGAATACTACCTGACCGATTGCCCCGGCATTTTGCTCCGCGAGGGAAAGTCGGTTCGTGCGCTGGACGTGCTGCAACCGTGCGAGTCGCTCAGTATCAATACGATGGAAGAACTGGCGGTCGTCGAGGCCGAGATGCGAAAGCTGAATTATCAATCGGCGAAATAGACAACCTGTGAAATTGGTCGAACTAAGAAATAGGTAACAGTTTAGCGGTATGAAGCGAGATGTTTTGTCAGCCACGTAGTGG